>NZ_FOJQ01000089.1 GCF_900111795.1 Anoxybacillus pushchinoensis
AAATAGTTTTATTTGAACGTAGTGGGATGTAAAGTTCGTTTTTGGTTATGCTACTCACAAAAGCGAGGTGATGTTTTATTTGAACGTAGTGGGATGTAAAGGCGCCAACATGCGGTGTAATATCATCTTCGTTTTTCTGTTTTATTTGAACGTAGTGGGATGTAAAGGGAGCTGAGAAAATTCAGATGCTGCTTGGTGTCACGTTTTATTTGAACGTAGTGGGATGTAAAGCTGCCAATCGTCCCCGTATACTGTTCTATTGTCATGAGTTTTATTTGAACGTAGTGGGATGTAAAGGCAACTGCGCATGACACAAACGGTAGAAATGCCGACAGAAGTTTTATTTGAACGTAGTGGGATGTAAAGTTCGGTTGCTCTTTTTCTTCTTTATGCTGTGCGTTTGGTTTTATTTGAACGTAGTGGGATGTAAAGTTCGGTTGCCCTTTTTCTTCTTTATGCTGTGCGTTTGGTTTTATTTGAACGTAGTGGGATGTAAAGGATCCATTTTCTATCATCACATCATGGAAACAACGGGTTTTATTTGAACGTAGTGGGATGTAAAGTCTCCGCTTGGGAGCGTAATGAGAATCGTCCTTTAAGTTTTATTTGAACGTAGTGGGATGTAAAGTCGATACTCCCACATAGATAGGTTTTATTTGTACAAAAACTTCCCCCTTTCACTTAATTTTCACCATCGGCTAGTACATTTACGGTATACGGTAAATGATATGTGAATGCGGGGGGATATGTGTTGAGGAAAAATATTGTAAAAATCATATTAGATGTATCGTTGGCGATTACGTTTGTGTTGTTAATGAATCCGCGGGTGTTTAATGGCTTACTGTTTCATGAAGTGGCGGGATTAGTGATTGGTGTCGCTGTGCTTGTGCATATTGGATTAAACTATCAATGGGTTGTCCATACGGTGAAAAAAATATTCGATCGTTCGCTTTCGGGGAAAACGAGATTTAGTTTTTTGCTAAATGTATTATTGCTTCTTTCGATGACGGGGATTATTGTGACAGGTATTCTGATTTCGAAAGTTGTGTTTCCACATCTTCTTAGTGGCGAAAATCATGCGTTGCGTGAGATACATGATGTGTTTGCGAAATTGACGCTTTTGCTTGTTGGGGTGCATATCGCATTGCATTGGCAATGGATTATGGGCGTGTTTCGGAAAATGTTGAAAACAAAAGAAGGAAATTGGAACAAAAAGGCGATTGTGACTTCTGTCCTTATTCTTGCGTTATTTATAGGAAGTATGCAGTGGCTAGCAACCAATGTAAAGCCTAATGAGGCGTTTAAGCCGAAGTTTGAGCAAAAAGTAGCACAAGCGAGCGAAACATTTCCACCACCCGGAAAATTTCGTGAAAGACCACATGAAGAACATCATGGAAACAGCCATCCGTTGCTTGTTATTTTGGGACACTTCACATTTTGAACAGTTGTGATTGTTCCAGTTTACTACATCGAAAAACGAATGCGTCATAAACGACAAGTTCGTGTATAAAAACAGGTGTCCTGGGTTGGCAGGACACCTGTTTTATTATGATTCTTTTTTCCCTTTCTCGTGTTTATAACATTCGTGATATAGCTTCATTAACGCCCGTTTTTCAATGCGTGAAACGTAGCTGCGGGAGATGCCGAGTTCTTTTGCGATTTCACGCTGGGTGCGTTCCGGTTGCATGTTTAGGCCGAAGCGGCTAATAATGACTTGACGTTCACGTTCATCGAGAATGTGTAAATGTTGAGCAATATTTTCGAGCTCATTACTTTTTTCGATCATATCGATAATGTCTTCATCTTCCGATTTTAATACATCCAATAAACTAATTTCGTTTCCATCGCGATCTTGCCCGATCGGGTCATGTAATGAAACGTCTTTTCTCGTCTTTTTTAGCGAACGCAAATGCATAAGTATTTCATTCTCGATACAACGAGCAGCATATGTCGCTAGTTTTGTTCCTTTTCCTGTTGAATAGCTTTCAATTGCTTTAATTAAGCCGATTGTGCCAATTGAAATTAAATCTTCTGGATCTTCTCCCGTGTTTTCAAACTTTTTCACGATGTGAGCAACGAGACGTAAATTATGTTCGATCAGCTTATTTCGAGCATGTTCATCTCCTTTCGCCATCTGTTTCAAATACATCGCTTCCTCTTTTGCATCAAGCGGTTGTGGAAAGGCATTATTTTTTACATAAGAAACTAAAAAGACGAGCTCTTTTACAAACAAAGCAAGCGCAGAAAAAATCGTGCCCATGTTCGTTCACCTCACAGGTGGTCATTTGTTGCTTATGTATGTATATGCATTAGAAAACTTGTTCGTGTTTGGACACTTTATTTTCTTTTTCCTTCTTCGTTTAATGAAGAAAATGATATATAATCGTGAAATATAAAAACATGACGTGAAAGAAGGATGAGTCGTGCGAAAAGGAATGACAAAACCGTTAAAACTCAACCCACCGCAGTTGTTAGCACTTATGTTTCTTTTTCTCGTCGTTGTCGGTGGAGTGTTGTTGAAGCTGCCGATTGCGACAGAACGGGAAATTAGCTGGCTTGACGCATTATTTTTGTCGACGTCCGCAGCAACTGTAACGGGATTAGCACCGATTGATCCAGGATCTACATTTACCTTATTTGGAGAAATTGTTTTAATGGTGCTTATCCAAGTTGGTGGACTTGGAATTATGACATTTGCGGTGCTTGTCGTCATCGTCCTTGGCAAAAAAATTGGGATGAAGCAGCGCATGTTGATGCAAGAAGCGTTGAATCAACCGTCACTTGGGGGCGTCATCCGGCTAGCACGTAACGTGCTGTTGTTTTCCTTATTTATGGAGCTCGTTGGCGTGGCATTGTTGGCTATCGATTGGGTTCCGAAAATGGGTTGGACGAAAGGGCTTTACTACAGTCTTTTTCACACGATCGCGTCATTTAATAATGCTGGGTTTGCGTTATGGCCTGATAATTTATCCCAGTTTGTCGGTGATCCGATCGTGAACATGACTGTCACTTCTTTAATTATTATCGGTGGTCTTGGATTTACAGTCGTATTTGACGTGTTATATCAACGCCGTTGGAGAAAATTGTCCATTCATACGAAACTCATGTTAGTGATGACGCTTGTTGTGAATGTTGTAGCCATTGTTGCCGTATTTTTCTTTGAACAACATAATCCGAAAACGCTCGGTTCACTTTCGCTTCGTGAACAGCTTTGGGCCGCGTACTTTCAAGGCATTACACCAAGAACGGCAGGATTTAATACGATTGATATTGGCTCACTAGAACAACCGACAGCGATGCTTATGATTTTCCTTATGTTTGTTGGGGCAGGAAGTACATCGACAGGTGGAGGAATTAAACTGACGACATTTGCGGTGATCGTTTTTGCGGTGGTGAGCTTTTTAAAAGGGAAAGAAGAAACGGTCATTTGGCAGCGTACCATTCGTCATACAATCATTTTGCGTGCGTTAGCGATTGCATCGATGAGCATGTTGTTTATTTTTGTTGTGACGCTAGCTTTGACGCTTACAGAGGATGCATCGGTCCTTGCGCTCTTATTTGAAGTCGTGTCTGCGTTTGGCACAGTAGGGCTCTCCATGAATATGACACCGCATTTATCGTCAGTTGGTAAATTGCTTATCATTGTCGTCATGTTGTTTGGAAAATTAGGTCCGTTGACGCTTGTTTATTCGATTGCGAAGCCGAAAAAAACAAATATTCGTTATCCAAATGGCGATATATTGACAGGATGAACAAAGGCGAGGGAGCATCCCATACCCGTCAAGTTTAGTGTTAAGGGTCGTTGTGTCCATACGCAATGTTTGTGATCATTAGCTGAAGAAAAAGAATACCACATGTTTTAGGCATGCCAAATAACCCTCTTGGAGAGGGTTATTTGGCGTTTTTATGAATCTAATCAATAAATACCTAATTTAACCAAGAGATCCGATGCCGTTTCTTTTCCTTTCCTTCGATCCTTTCTTCCATGTTTTCTCAATAGAAGGAGGAGAGAAGAAAGGCTGATTTCTTCCTTGGATAGGCGCAAAAGCAGTTGTTGCCAATAGGATTGGAGAACATCTAGTGCTTTCCGTTCGCTGATTTGAATCCCTTCTGTTTGTTGCCAATACGTTCGAGCTTGAAACAGAAAGGTCTGAGTCGCCAAAATGGCAATCAACGTCCCATATACATGGCATTCGAACCGTTCTTTCTTCATCTTTTTCACTTTCTCCAAATCAAAAACGGACTTCCACGCTTTAAACAGCAATTCAATTTGCCACCGCAAAGAATAAAGCTCATAAACCTGTTGCCCATCAAACGACTCTTGGGGAGATGATCACATGTCAAATTCCGTTGGTTTACACTTAGACAAAACGGAGTTCAAATGATAAGTTTGAACTCCGTTTTATTTTTTTATAATTCATAGTTGACAACTATGATTACTTGGTATTAATATATAGATTAATGAAAATATTTCGATTATTTTGGGTGGAGGGAATAAAATGAAAAAGTTAATCGTGTTTGTGATTGTTGGGTTTATCGCTCAGCTCATCGACGGTTCGCTCGGAATGGGGTATGGGGTTACATCAACAACGCTGTTGCTTGCGTTCGGGATTGCTCCGGCGGTCGCTTCCGCCTCGGTGCATTTAGCGGAAGTGGTCACAACCGCAGCTTCAGGCGTATCTCATATTAAATTTGGAAATGTCGACCGCGACATGGTGATCAAATTAATTATTCCCGGATCGCTTGGCGCGTTTGTCGGCGCCTGCTTTTTAAGCAATCTTCCAGGAGATTTCATTAAACCATATATTTCACTATTTTTGTTGGCGCTTGGGTTTTATATTATGTATCGTTTTTTGTTTCTTTCTCCTAGACAGGATCAGCAACCGCCGCGAAAATTTTCGAATAAGCAGCTTGTTCCTCTTGGTTTAGTGGCCGGTTTTCTTGATGCCACTGGCGGAGGAGGATGGGGCCCGATTTCCACCCCTGTTCTTCTTGCGAATAAAGGAATGGAAGCAAGAAAAGTGGTGGGAACAGTTGATACATCGGAATTTGCTGTTGCTTTATCTGCTACCATTGGATTTGTCATTTCGTTAGGCTGGGAACAATTCAATTGGTTTTGGGTAGGAACGCTTATGTTAGGGGGAATCATCGCTGCGCCAATCGCCGCATGGCTTGTCCGCAAGATGCCATCCCATTTGCTCGGGGTTTTGGTTGGAGGATTCATCATTCTCATAAACGTTCGCACCTTGCTTCATGCATGGGAAACTCCTGGAAACTGGTATGCAACGATTTACGCAATCATCATATTTGGCTGGGCTGTTTCGATATGGTGGGCAATCCGCACACATCGGAAAGCGTCTCTATCTAATCATCTTGCGTCATAATGGCAAATAGAACAGAAATTTAGAGCGAAAAACAAGAATGACCTAAGCGATTTTGTCGCTTAGGTCTGGACCGCTGTCAACTACCCCCACTTAGCTAACGCTTGAAGCGGGGGCTTGCAACTCCCCAGAAGTGCGAACGGACTTCGTCCTCCCTCCTTGACTTGGGGTTGCATCAGGGGCAGGTTGACGACTACCCAACGACATAGGTCATGCCTATATCGCTACCGAGTGGCTCGGCATGTCTGTAGGCAGTACTTGACTTCCACGCACAACAGACGGATGTACGCTCGATGTTTTACGGTTGCAACGTTTCCTGCAACCAACTCCCTACATCGAGTAACGGGGATTGGAGTGCCTTGATTCAACGGTTTTCTCCACATTCTTATTCTATCATATAC
>NZ_FOJQ01000064.1 GCF_900111795.1 Anoxybacillus pushchinoensis
CAAAAGGGCGTGGTAGTCGCTCTCGTACAAACCTAGATAGATATGGCTTCCCAAGAGGTTATCTTGCAAGACAAAAATTCTTCTTTGGTTTTCAAACAGGGGACATGGTTAAGGCTGTTGTCCCAAGAGGGAAATATCAAGGCGTTTGGTTTGGCGAAGTCGCATGTAGAAAGACTGGAAGTTTCGATATTAAAGGCAAGGACGGAAAGCGTATCGCACAAGGAATAAATTATAGATATGTCCAAGTCATTCAGCGATTTGACGGATATGCTTATGGAAAGGGGGTGGCGGAACTTGCGTAAGGTGCAATTCCTCCCCGTGCCTAAAGGCAGTGGCTTCCTTGCGTAAGTTTCGTGAACGATGATGGACACATTTTCTTGGATGCTTTTACTGATCGCAAGCGGGGTATTAGTCGGGGGATTTGTGTATACGTATCAAGTTGGCAAGCGCCAAAAAACGCAAGGCGAATACGATACGAGCGTTGGCGAGAAAGTGGCAGCTCATCCGTATGTACGCAATCCGGTATTTATTGCTTACATCGTGTTTGTCGCTCTTTTGCTCGGTTATATTGCATACGTCGCGCTTCAAACGTAAGCCCGCTCCCGTGGGCTTTTGTTTTTGTTTACTTTTTTCGCGAATCTTGGTACAGTAGTGAATAGTCGTTGAAATACGTATCGGAAAGGAAGGAACGCCATGTCGCAATTATTAGGCATTATCCAACGTTTAATTAGCTTACAAGAGCAAAAAACAGGAACGAACGAAGCACCGCAACGCAATTTTGAAGTAAACGGTGAAAAGAAATGCAGCGTTACATATTATGAAAAAACGAACACGTTCGTATTGGAAGTATACGAAAAAGGAGAAAAACCGAAATCGTACCAGTTCGACAACATCGATATGATCGCCATCGAAATTTTTGATTTGTTAAATTAAGTCTTCACATCGGTGAAGGCTTTTTTACTATACTTCTCGCTTTTCCTTACTGAAGTGAACATGTTACAATGACAGGTGGGGATTATATCGTGAAAGGCGGAATGACGATGCAACAACCTTCGCTGACCGAATTAATGATTCCGTCCGATAAAGTGGCGCACGTGCAAGTGGGGAATCATTTAGAACATGCTTTACTCGTCTTAACGCGCACAGGGTATTCAGCCATCCCAGTGTTAAATATGACGTATCAACTGCAAGGGCTCATCAGCATGACGATGATTATGGATGCGATTTTAGGTGTAGAGCGCATTGAATTTGAGCGGCTTGAAACGATGAAAGTCGAACAGGCGATGCAACGCAACATTCCGCGTTTACATGTAAACGACTCGTTTTTAAAAGCGTTAAAGTTGCTCATTGACCATCCGTTCGTTTGTGTCGAAAACGATGACGGCTATTTTGTAGGCATTGTGACGCGCCGCGAAATATTGAAGCGATTCAATCGTTCCATGTATGAAAAGCGTCAATAAATATGCTTGTCACCGTTTGTTTCATTTGCTAAAGTAAAAAAATAAAACGATAAGGAGGAACTTCATATGATGATGGATGCGAATGAAATTATTTCGTTTATTCAAAACAGCAAAAAGAAAACACCAGTAAAAGTATACATAAAAGGAGAGATCGCCGACATTGATTTCGGATCGAGCGCGCAAACGTTCATTACTGGCCGTACAGGCGTCGTGTTTGGCGAATGGGCAGACATTGAAGCGGCGCTTGAAGCGAACAAACATAAAATTGAAGATTACGTTGTAGAAAACGATCGCCGCAATTCCGCAATTCCGCTTCTTGACTTAAAACATATAAAAGCGCGCATTGAGCCGGGAGCGATCATTCGCGATCAAGTGCAAATTGGTGACAATGCGGTTATTATGATGGGGGCGGTCATTAATATCGGTGCGGTCGTTGGCGAAGGCACGATGATTGATATGAACGCGGTGCTCGGCGGACGTGCGACGGTAGGGAAAAACTGCCACGTTGGGGCAGGTGCGGTACTTGCAGGCGTCATTGAGCCGCCATCCGCAAAACCGGTCATTGTCGAAGACGATGTGATGATTGGGGCAAACGCCGTCATTTTAGAAGGGGTTACAGTCGGCAAAGGTGCGGTCGTTGCGGCTGGGGCAATCGTCACGGAAGATGTGCCGCCATATACGGTCGTTGCAGGTGTACCTGCGCGCGTCATTAAACAAATTGATGAAAAAACGAAAGCGAAAGTAGAAATTAAACAAGAACTTCGTCAACTATAAAGCGTGGATGTTTCCACGCTTTTTTCAAAAGGAGGATCGAAATGTTTGTAAACATTCGGCGCGATTTGCATCAAATTCCTGAACTTGGCTTTCAAGAGTTTAAAACACAACAATACATATTGAACTATCTCGCTACTTTGCCGCAACAACGTTTGGATGTGAAAACGTGGCGCACCGGCATTTTCGTACGTGTACGTGGCCTTTCTCCAACGAAAACGATCGGCTATCGCGCCGATATGGACGGGCTGCCGATTGACGAGCAGACGGACGTCCCGTTTCGCTCGACGCACGAAGGGCGGATGCACGCATGCGGACACGATATGCATATGGCGATTGCGCTCGGCGTGCTTACTCATGTCGTTCATCATCCGATTCGCGATCATATGCTCTTTATTTTTCAACCGGCTGAAGAAGGACCGGGTGGAGCGCTTCCGATGTTGGAGAGCGAGGAGATGAAAGAATGGATGCCTGATATCGTACTCGCCTTGCATATCGCTCCAGAATATCCGGTCGGAACGATTGCGACGAAAGAAGGGCTCTTATTTGCGAATACGTCTGAGCTTTTTATTGATTTTATCGGCAAAGGTGGGCACGCGGCCTTTCCGCATGAAACGAAAGATATGGTCGTTGCGGCAAGCGCCTTTATTATGCAGCTGCAGACGATCGTCTCGCGCAACGTCAATCCGCTCGATAGCGCCGTCATTACGATCGGAAAATTGACGAGCGGCACCGTTCAAAATGTCATCGCTGAGCGCGCTCGGCTCGAAGGAACGATTCGCACTCTTTCACCGGAGGCGATGGAAAAAGTAAAAGGGCGCATCGAAGCGCTCGTGCGCGGCATCGAAGTCGCTTACGATTGCGAAGCGCATATCGATTACGGTTCGATGTATTATCAAGTATACAACGATGAAACGCTCACAAATGAATTTATGCAGTTCGTTGAAAAAGAAACGAACGTTCGCCTCGTTCGCTGTCAAGAAGCGATGACAGGGGAAGATTTCGGCTATATGCTCGCACGCATCCCAGGTTTTATGTTTTGGCTTGGGGTGCAATCGCCGTTTGGGTTGCACCATGCGAAACTAAACCCGAACGAAGAGGCGATTGACGTTGCTATTGAGCTATTGACGCGCTATATTGCTTGGAAAGGAAACGAATACGAAGCAAAGGAAGAAGAACGATGAAACTACGGGAACTAATGCCATCATTAGACGGAGCAACGACGATATTAAACGGGAACGTCACGCGCGAACAGCTCATCGGAAAGCCGACGCTCATTCATTTTTGGGCGGTGAGCTGCCACCTTTGTAAAGACGGAATGAAACAAGTAAACGTCTTCCGCGAGCGTTACAAAGGGGAATTGCACGTCGTATCTGTCCATATGCCGAGAATAGAAAGCGACAAAAACGTAGATGCGGTAAAACAGCTTGCTGAACAATACGGCATGACCCATCCGCTTCTCGTTGACAATGACCATCGGTTAAAAGAAGCGTTTGATAATCGCTGTGTGCCGACGTACTATATATTTGATGCAGATGGTCATTTTCGCCATTACCAAGCAGGAAGCGGTGGAATGAATATGTTAGAAAAACGAATCATTCGCGTCATTGATGAATATCGAACAAGAGGGGATATTGAATGAAAAAGAAGGAGTTTGCTGTCATCGGCCTCGGACGCTTTGGCGGTAGCGTATGTCGCACGTTAAGCGAACAAGGAATGGAAGTGCTTGCGATCGATGTGAATGAAGATAAAGTGAATGAATACGCATCCATTGCCTCACAAGCGGTTGTTGCCGATTCAACGGATGAAAATGTATTGAAAAGTTTAGGCATTCGTAATTTCGACCACGTCATCGTTGCCATCGGAGACAACATTCAAGCGAGCATTTTAACAACGCTGATTTTAAAAGAGCTCGGTGTCGAAAAAATTACAGTGAAAGCAACGAACGATTATCATGAAAAAGTATTGAAAAAAATTGGAGCGGATCATATCGTTCATCCGGAGCGCGATATGGGTGAGCGCATCGCAAACAATATGATTTCAAACAACGTGCTCGACTATTTAGAACTGTCTGACCGACATAGCATCGTTGAAATTGTCGCGAATGAAAAACTTCATGGTCACTCCTTATTAGAGCTCGACATTCGCGCGAAATACGGCATTAACATCGTGGCGATTAAACGAAACAACGACATTATCGTATCACCGCTTGCATCAGAAGTCATTTACGAAGGGGATGTTTTAATCGTCATCGGCGCCGATCAAGACATTGACCGCTTCGAAAGCGAAGTCGTTGGATAATAAAAAGAAGGTGTCCAAACGTAACGGGTTCGATTGTTGAGTACAAAATTAAAAAAAGTAATACAAAAGGGAGTCCGATTCGCATATGAAATGGACTCCCTTTTGTTTCTTGATATATCAATGTTTTATTTAATTTATGACCATTAATCGCATTATAATTAGCATCTTAATTAGCAAGTGACTGCTGACCAACAGACAGTATTCCAAATATGTGTTAAAATTGATGCTAATTGGACATACTAAATGTATGACGATTTTTATTGCGAGGTGTAAATAAAATGAAGTTTATTAAGCCCAAAAATAACAATGCGAGTCGTGTTGATTGGCTTATTTCTGAGCGAGTAAGAGCGATTATAAAAACCTATTCAGAATACACTGAGTACACGGAAAGCGAAGTTGTTGATACATTTCTTCTCAACTTGTTAGAAGATAAAGATTTCATCAAATGGATTAGCAAAAAACGAAATAACAAAAGAATTGTAAAACAATTGGAAATCGAATATTTATTGGAGAGCGATAACTTTGGCTAAATTAAAGAGATTGGCTATCAAAGAAGATAATCTTGTGAATGTACATTCCCCTGTTTCGATGGCAGAAACAGCAGAAAGAACAAAAGATTACGAATTGTTAACACCAAAGCAGTTCGGAACTAAATACAAAGATTTACTGTTCAAACCAACTGAATTCACTTGGAACGGAAACATCTACAAAATTCAATACAATCATTGTTCCAATCCGTATTGTAAGTGGCACGGTCTTCCTCAAGAAAGATTTGAAACAAAAGGGAAACCAAGTCGGTATAAATTATCAGGAACTGGAACGGACAAAACCATTAAATGCAATCCAGACCCAATTAATCTAACAAAAGGAGCTACTTTGGACTGCCACGCCATAACACTATCGAATTGGTCTATCGCACAAGAAATTGAACGATTAATCAGAATCAACAGTATCCAAGATGTTGAACCCGATTATCAATTTCATAAAGATTGTTGTATTGCGGAAGATTGTACGCCTTTTAACGAACCAAAGGCATTCTATAAACGTGGAAAAAGCACAGGTAAATCACAAAGATGGCAATGTAAGACGTGCAAGAAGTTTACCAATGTATTACCTAACCGTAAGCAATCTATCACATACAATCAAAAACGAAGTGATATTCTTCTTTGGTTTACAAAGTTATTGTTAAGTCGGGTTCCGATTACCAGAACTTGCGAACTTTTGGAAATTGGGAGAGGTACCTATTACGATAAATTAGAATTTGTTTATCGAAGATGTTTGGAGTTTTTGGAACGGCACGAAACAAAACCGCTTCAAAATATGCAGTTTAAAGAAATATGGCTCAATACCGATAAAATGAACTATTTCCTCAACAATGTTCGGAAAAAAGGAATGGGTGGCAGCCAGTATGATGATTTAGAGGAAAGTCAATTCCCAACCAATGTGGTGATTACTGCCGATTTATTCTCAAGGTATGTGTTCCGAAGCGATGTGGCATTTGATTGGGATATTTCATTGAGGGATATTGCCCTTGATACCGTTCTTTTAAAAGAAGACCACCTAAATGAATTTGCCAAGAAACACGCTCGCATTCCGAAATATTCTCATTATCCGATGCCTCCGTCTAAAAATGACACACAAACTTATGTCGAGTATCAAGCCGAATTAGATAAAATTGAACACAGAGCCAAGTATATTGATGGATTACACATTAATTCAACTTATACAACGATTGCTCATTATTGGCTCATTAAACAGCTTGTAAAGGCTTCAGAGTGGCGTTTTGTGACAGATAAAGACAATTCATTGATGACTTCCCTTTATCGTGTATTTGCCAAAGAAATTCGCTTATCTGATGCCCACCATTTTCTTTGTCAAACGGATAAAACAAAATCTCGGAAACAAGCTCGTGAGGAATTTGTTCAAGCAAGAGTGGATTTAATCAACTGGGGAATTAACTCTGGTTATGATACAAAGTCTTTGCGAAAATTGGCTTTTCTAAAACTGGAAGAATTATTTCATACACACCAATTTCATAAAAAAGTCATTTCAGATGGCAGCAGTCATTATGAATACGCTGATAATCCGATTGAACATCCGCTTGCGACAATTGACAGAGGATTTCGATGGGTTGATTGTACAACCGATCTTTCATCATTCGAACCGAAGGACATTGCCAATCTTGTTTTAAATGTGAATGACAACGCCACGAATACCTTTATCCAGCACATTCGAAGACGGCTATCTATTTTAGAAAGACCATTGACAACAGCTCGTGGTGACGGAAAAAGCTATATCTATTCAAACTTTAACCCAAAGTATGCTCAAATGGCTCTTACCATACTTCGGACTTACTACAATTTTTGTTTAGCATACAAAACAAAAGAGACAGTAGGAACACCTGCTCAACGATTAGGCATTGCAAAAAAACGATTTGATTTAAAAGAAATAATTTATATGCAATAACCATAATTGAAAGGGATTTGATATTTTATAAGACCAAATCACCATACGATTTGGTTTTTTATTTTTGTTGAAATATCAATATTTTTTGACGAAATCCTTTTTAAGGATTTTGGTGTTTTATGTTAAACTAAATATATAGATTACTTAGAAAATTAGCAAAGGGAAAATTAACCCACGAGGAGGGAAGTGTATGAAAAAGTTTTTAATTCCATTATTAGTATTAATTGTGTTAGGCATTGGTGGTTATTTTGTTATTGGACTATTTAGTGCTAAACCACCTTTACCAACCATAACTGTTGGAGAAAAAAAGGTAGAAGTGACACAAGGTTCGTATTGTTGGAATGGATTACTTAATTCTGTTTGTGCTGATACAAGTTCTCCGCCAGAACTCATTAAAAATCAAGAACTAAAACCTGTGGTTGTACCACCAAATTCCCAATTGAAAATAGAATTCAAAGACGAGCCTAAAGAAAATACATTAGTAGTAAATAGATGGCTTACAAATATAAAAACAGAAAATGTTCCAATAAATGATAATGTGATACTATTACCAAAAGAAAAAGGTGTTTATGTGTATGATGTTTCAGCAAGATGGGAAAAGGGAGATTCAAGTTATGCCTTTGTAATTGAAGTACGGTAGTAACCTTTTAGTAACAGTCTTGATTTAACAAGTCAATATAATTTTAGTTTAAAACGCTTGGAATAAACCCAAGCGTTTTAATGTGCTTTTTACCTTGTTAAATTTAGTTCGAATTTTGTGCTAATTACGCTGTTAAATGTTCAGACATTTTTTTAATACCCCAATCTAAAAAAAGAAGCGGAGTATCCGCTTCTTTTTTGACAAGTTTTCGAGTCCGCCATTTATTAGTCGCCTGCGGATGAGCGACAAGTTTTCGAGTCCGCCATTTATTAGTCGCCTGCGGATGAGCGACAAGTTTTCCTTCTGTCGCTACGATTTTTAATGGTAGCGAGCATTCGATCGTGGGTAACTAAAACACCCTACATCTGTATTTTCATTATATTCAACAGAATTTATTCTGTCAATGAGCATAGTTTTGTGCTTTTCTTATATTTCCATAATAATCGGCAAAATCATCGGTTTTCGCTTCGTTTTTTCGTATAAAAACGGTGCGAGCGTATCGGTAATTTCCGTTTTAATGTCAGACCATTGATTTGTACCTTGTTCAAGCAATTGTTGTAAATGTTTAGCAATGAGCTGTTGAGCGTCGCTAATTAAATTGCCCGACTCACGCATATAAACGAATCCACGTGAAATAATATCTGGACCTGCGGCAATTTTCATTTCTTTCATATTAATGCTTACAACGACGATGACAAGCCCTTCCTCCGATAAAATGCGGCGGTCGCGCAATACGATGTTGCCGATATCTCCGATACCGCTTCCGTCAATATACACCGAGCCGGACGGAATTTTACCGACGATGCTCGCCCCTTCTTCGCTAATGCCGAGCACTTCGCCGTTGTCCATAATAAAGCAGTTTTCTTCTGGTACACCGCAATCGACAGCGAGTTTGACGTGCATTTTTTGCATGCGATATTCTCCGTGAATCGGCATAAAATATTTCGGCTTCATTAGGCGAATCATTAACTTTTGTTCTTCTTGCCCGCCGTGACCGGACGTATGAATATCGCTAAGCGGCCCGTGGATCACTTCCGCTCCTGCACGTGCGAGCATGTTAATAATGCGGTTGACGCTTACTGTATTGCCCGGAATCGGCGAGGACGAAAAGACGACCGTATCCCCCGGCATAATTTGAATTTGACGGTGTGAGCCGTTAGCAATGCGCGACAACGCCGCCATCGGTTCACCTTGGCTTCCGGTGCAAAGAATGGTGACGCGATGGGCAGGAAGACGGTTAATTTGCGCCGCATCGACGAACGTATCTTTCGGGCATTTAATGTAGCCGAGCTGTTGTCCGATTTCGATCGCCGCTTCCATGCTCCGTCCGAATACGGCAATTTTTCGGTTGTTTAATACAGCCGCTTCCGTCACTTGTTGCAAGCGGTGAATGTTTGAAGCGAACGTCGCGAAAATGATGCGACCTTGCACTTTTCGGAAAATATCATGAATGCTTTCTCCGACGCGCCGTTCCGACATCGTAAAATGCGGAATTTCGCTATTTGTACTATCCGACAATAAACAAAGGACGCCTTCTTTCCCGATTTCTGCCATCTTCGTTAAGTTTGCTGGCTCGCCGACAGGGGTGAAGTCAAATTTAAAGTCACCTGTATGCACAATTTGACCGACTGGCGTTTTCACAACGATGCCGTAGCTATCTGGAATGCTATGCGTCGTTCGGAAAAATGTAACCGCTGTTTTCCCGAACGAAATGACGTCGTCTTCTTGAATTTCAATTAATTTCGTTTGGCGAAGCAATCCGTGCTCCTCGAGCTTATTGCGAATGAGGCCGAGCGCTAACTTTCCACCGTAAATCGGCACGTTCACTTGGCGAAGCAAATACGGAATGCCGCCAATATGGTCTTCATGTCCATGGGTAATAAATAATCCTTTAATGTTTTCTGCGTTTTTCACTAAATAGCTATAATCAGGGATGACGTAATCAATTCCGAGCAATTCGTCTTCTGGAAACTTAATGCCGGCATCAATGATGATAATTTCATCTTCATATTGCACGCCATATGTATTTTTCCCGATTTCACCGAGACCGCCGAGAGCGAAAACACCAACTTGTTTATCTTTTAAACATTTCATCGTTCAATCTCCAATACGTGAAAATTAGGGTGTTGTTGTTCGTACGCTAAATGCGCCCCTTCAAGCGGCTGAATGTATTCAATATTGATTTGACGGTCTTGTAGTTTTCGGCGCACATCTCGCTCGCTTTCTGCTTCAATGTATAGCGTCTTCGTTTTTTCTCTTACCGGCACTTCATCGATCGTATCTTGGTAAAACACTTTAAAAATCAACGTTCATCTCTCCTTATGTATAATGTTGTAATGATTTTATTAGCCCCGAGCGCGTTCCGCTTTTCTTATTATATATAAAAAGTGTGGAATGGGAAACAAAATTGAAAAGAAGCCCTTCAACAGAAGGGCTCGTACAACGTTTAAGCAATTGATTTTCTGCGCAACAGTTCTTTCCATTGTTTGAGCAGCTTGCGTTTCAACTTTTTCAACATGACGCATCACTCCTCACTTTTATTGTATCCGATTTTGATGGAAAGTAAATGTTTTATCTACTATTTATTATAAGAAGATGCTCGACAAATTTTGCGTAGGAAAATATATACATTGAAACAACCAATTTATTGACAATACGGCGCAATTCCGTTACACGAGGAGCGCGAGAAAGCCCCTGTCTTTAGACAAGGGGATGAATTGCGTATTTTTTTTGATAAATTTATTAGATGTGTTTATTTTATCTATTGTTTATGGTATATTTAGTATAGAGGTGATTGTTTTTGGAAAACGAAAAATACACCCATAAAAAAGGGATTGTTTATCTCAATCAATATCATATTGTGTTTTGTCCAAAATACCGTAGAAAAGTGTTAGTTGGAGATATTGAACGAGATTTAAAAAAAATTTTTGAAGAAGTTGCCAAAGAACATGATGTACAAATCAAAGCAATGGAAATTATGCCTGATCATGTTCATTTGTTCATTTCTTTTGACCCTCGTCAACATTTGCACAAAATTATACAAGCGTTTAAAGGGAAAAGC
>NZ_FOJQ01000065.1 GCF_900111795.1 Anoxybacillus pushchinoensis
ATACGCCTGTGGAGTTAGTAGGTTGCGAGGACGATGAAGCAGGAAATTCTCACTGCGAAGTGAGAAGCCCGCGACTTTAGCCGTGGGAGGTTCACTAAAGATGTGATAATATAAGAAGGCTGTTTGTATACGAACGTAATGGAGGCAAGGGCGATGATGTACTTGGACAATAGCGCCACAACAAAACCGTTTCAAGAAGTATTACAATCATTTTTGAAGGTAGCCAGCGACCATTTTGGAAATCCTTCGTCGCTACATGGACTAGGCATGCAAGCAGAGAGATTGCTCACGCAAGCAAGAGAACAAGTTGCACGTCTGCTTGGCGTCAAACCAACCGAGATTATTTTTACATCAGGTGGGACGGAAGGAAACAATTTAGCGATTAAAGGGGTGGCTTGGCAGCATCAAAAACGTGGCCGCCATATCATTACAACGGCGATTGAACATCCATCTGTAACAGAAGCGTGCAAACAGCTTGAACAACTCGGGTTTCAAGTTACATATGTACCTGTTGATGAACGTGGGATTGTCTCGCCGTTACACATTGAACAAGCGTTGCGTGACGATACAATTCTCGTTTCCGTTATGCATGTAAATAACGAAGTCGGCTCTATCCAACCAATTGAAGAAATTGGCATGTTGTTAAAAAAATATCCGAAAGTGCTATTTCATGTTGATGGGGTGCAAGGTGCGGCGAAAGTACCACTTCATTTGAAACAGGCAAACGTTGATTTATATACGGCATCGGCGCATAAATTTCACGGTCTAAAAGGAGCAGGCATTTTGTACGTTCGAGAAGGCGTACGTCTTTCACCTCTTTTATCAGGTGGGGCGCAGGAGATGCAACTGCGATCGGGAACAGAAAATGTCGCTGCCATTGTTGCGATGGCGAAAGCATTGCGATTGTCCATTGAAACATATAGCGAAGCGTCTGCACAACTCGAGCAGATGAAGCGAGCCATCATCGAACATTTACAGACGATAGAAGGCATTGTTGTTCATACACCAGTCGATCACTCTGCTCCGCATATTATTCACTTTTCACTGGAAGGAATTAAATCAGAGGCGTTTGTTCATGAATTAGAAAAGCATCACATATATGTATCGACAACATCGGCTTGTTCGTCGCGTAAAAAGGCGCCGAGCAAAACATTGTTAGCGATGGGAGTTGAACAAGCGCGAGCAGAACGCTCGATTCGTATTAGTTTGTCATACGAACAACGGATGGAACATGTTCCGATCATGATCGAAGCAATGAAACGTGCATACGAACGATTAAAAATAGTAGCGAGGGGAACGAAATGACATACGATCATATTGTAGTCCGTTACGGTGAAATGTCGACAAAGGGAAAAAACCGTTTGCAATTTGTACGGTGTTTAAAACGAAATGTAGCGAGAAAGTTGAAGCATTTTCCGAATGTTGAAATTGAAGCATCACGCGATCGAATGTACATTCGCTTACGTGAAACGCCGCCGCAACTTGTTATTGAAAAATTGCGTGAAGTGTTCGGCATCCAATCATTAAGTTTAGCGTTAAAAACCGACAGCGACCTACAAAAGATAAAAGAAGCGACGCTTTTCTTTGTGAAGCAATTCCCACATGAAGGAAAGACGTTTAAAATATCGGCAAGAAGAGCGGATAAACAATTTCCTGTAACGACAAATGAGTTAAACTACGAACTCGGCAGCTATGTGTTGAAAAATACAACAGGTTTAACGGTCGATGTCCATCATCCAGACATTGATGTTCGTGTTGAAGTGCGAAAAGAAGGAACATACATTACTGCATACGATGTGCAAGGAGCAGGTGGTTTACCAGTTGGCACGAGCGGAAAAGCGATGTTGATGCTTTCTGGCGGAATCGATAGCCCGGTAGCTGGATATTTAGCGATGAAGCGCGGGTTACAAATTGAGGCTGTTCACTTTTTTAGTCCACCGTTTACAAGTGAACGAGCGAAACAAAAAGTCATTGATTTAGCGCAACGTTTGACGGAGTTTGGAGGAACGATTCGCCTCCATATTGTGCCGTTTACAGAGCTGCAGCAAGCTATTTATAAACAAGTTCCTGAAAACTACTCGCTCATTTCGACGCGGCGCGCCATGTTGCGCATTACAGATGAAATTCGCAAAAAGGAAAATGGATTGGCTATTGTGACAGGGGAGAGCTTAGGACAAGTGGCTAGTCAAACGCTTGAAAGTATGGTTGTTGTCAACGACGTCACAACAACCCCAATTCTCCGGCCGCTCATTTCAATGGACAAAACGGAAATTATTTCGCTTGCTGAACGAATTGGGACGCATCATATTTCCATTCGGCCGTATGAAGATTGTTGTACGATTTTTACGCCAAAAGCACCGAAGACGAAGCCGAAAAAAGAAAAAGTTATTCATTATGAACAATTTTTACCACTAGATAAGATGATTGCAGATACCGTTGCCCGCGTTGAAACGATAACGTTGAGACCTGATCAACCGCTGGACGAGCTCTTTTAAGAGACTATGTATAAAACCCATTTGTTTTGCACAACCTATCGTTGCGAGGGGGTGAAAACAGATGGCAAATCGAAATCGATTGCTCGTCCCTGGTGTAGAACAAGCGCTTGATCACATGAAGTACGAAATTGCTCAAGAATTCGGTGTGCAGTTAGGCCCAGATACAACTGCGCGAGCAAACGGTTCTGTTGGTGGCGAGATGACAAAACGTCTCGTGAAAATGGCGGAACAACAATTGAGCAGTCAAAAATAAATATAGATCGAAAACTCGGTAGGGCTTATTCTACCGAGTTTTTTATTTTGTAAAAATTTTTAGAAAAGTTATACAAAACTACGCCGTTTTTTTGTATAATTTTTTTGTAATGATATGGTAGGGGAGAGGAAAATGAGTTTAATTGCACCAGAAAAGTACAATTTAACAAGCGAGTTTGAAAAGTATGAGGACGATCCAAACCGAATGGCGTTGAAATGGGAGAGTGAATCGGGAGAAACAAAAGAGCTTACATATGTTGAGCTAATGAAACAGGCGAATAAAATTGCAAACGCTTTCGTTAATCATGGATTGCAAAAAGGAGATAAAGTGCTTGTGATGCTCCCGCGTTTGTTAGAAGCATATGCGGTATATATAGGTGCGTTGAAAGCCGGGCTTGTCGTTATTCCAAGTTCTGAAATGTTGCGTACAAAAGATTTGCAATATCGGATTTCGCATGGGGAAGTGAAAGGAATTGTAGCTTATTATCCGTATATTGAACAATTTGTTCCAATTGAAGGAATGGAAAACATTATCACGTTTTCTGTCGGCGGTTCGACTGAGCGATGGCTCGATTTACATGACGAAATGGCAAAGCAAGACGATATGTTTGTTACTGTGCAAACATCCCGAGATGATATGGCGTTTTTATCATATACATCGGGAACGACGGGGAATCCGAAAGGGGTTGTGCATACGCACGGTTGGGCATATGCTCACTTAAGAACAGCGGCGAAAAATTGGCTCTGTATTGAAGAAGGGGATCTTGTTTGGGCAACAGCGAGCCCTGGATGGCAAAAGTGGGTATGGAGCCCGTTTTTATCAACGCTTGGATGCGGGGCGACAGGTTTTGTGTACCATGGCCGCTTTGAGCCGGAAAAATATTTGCATCTGCTAGAGAAGTACCGTATAAATGTACTTTGTTGTACACCAACAGAATATCGTCTTATGGCGAAGGTGCCGACGATTTCTCAATATAAGTTGCCGCACTTGCATAGCGCTGTATCTGCCGGGGAGCCGTTAAACCGAGAAGTGATTGATACGTTTGAGCGGTATTTTGGTGTTCAAGTTCGCGATGGATATGGACAAACAGAAAATACGTTGCTTGTCGGCGTGATGAAAGGAATGAACATAAAGCCAGGTTCGATGGGGAAACCGACACCAGGGAATCGTGTTGAAATCATTAATGAGTTCGGTGAGCCTTGTGCGGTTGGAGAAGTCGGAGATATTGCGGTTCACGTCGAAACGCCAGCTTTATTTAAGTGTTATTATAAAGACCCGGAACGAACAGCGATGCAGTTTCGTGGAGAATATTATATTACTGGCGATAAAGCGAAAAAAGATGAGGAAGGGTACTTTTGGTTTGAAGGTCGTGGTGATGATATTATTATTAGTTCAGGTTATACGATTGGGCCATTTGAGGTAGAAGATGCGCTAGTGAAACATCCGTTTGTAAAAGAATGTGCAGTTGTCGCTAGTCCAGATGAAATTCGTGGTCATGTAGTTAAAGCGTTTATCGTTCTACGAGAAGGGGTAGATAAAAACGACCCGAATTTAATTCCGCAGCTTCAAGAGCACGTGAAACAACTAACAGCGCCGTATAAATATCCGCGCAAAATCGAGTTTGTTGATGATCTACCAAAAACAACTTCTGGGAAAATACGTCGTGTTGAATTGCGTGAGCGTGAAATGAAAGCTATGCAAAAGTAATATATTCCGCTCCGATTTATTCGGAGTGGAAAAAGCTTGACGAACAAAAAAATTTTTTGTATTATTCTTTTTAGAATTTTCTTAAAATTAAGAAATATTTCTGCAACCCTCTTTTTGATAACGTTTACATTTTTGAAATTTGCCTCTGTAAAGTCATAAAGATATAAAAACGTCCATAAAGTGTTATCGAAAGAGGGAAATAAACAAAGAGGGGGGAATGAAGTGGGCATATTGAAAGTTCAACGATCATTTATCACCTGCAGGTTTTATGTTTGATACCGCGCTCTGACGCATTGGTGCAACAGTTGTTCCAACAGGGCCGGGAAACCGAGAATTGCAAGTACAATTGATGAGCGATTTGCAAGTAACAGGATATGTTGGTACGCCAAGCTTTTTACTTACTTCTTTTTACTTACTTTGTTACAATATGCAGAAGAAAATGGTAAAAAGAGGCGTTATGCCTCTTTTTACAAAAATGTTCGTTTTACTTTTTCCCAAAAAGAGTTATCTTTTAACTTGACCGTTTTTATGACTTTTCCACTTAATGCAATATCAATTTTTTCAACATGTTGAATGCTTAATGCTTCATTATCCATCCCGATAATTGGATAGTCGTTTCCGTCTTGTACGACTTTTAATGTAAGTTTTCGGTTTCCGCTTAAAATAAATGATGAACCGAGGGTGCGATAACGGTTATTGTTCAACGACGCTAATTCGCTTACTTGAAAGCAAGGAAGCATCGGGTCTACGACTGCCCCATTGACCGATTTGTTGTAGGCGGTACTTCCCGTCGGTGTAGCAATGATCATTCCATCCCCACGGAATGTTTCAAAATGCAAATCGTCAATAAACACGTCCATGACAAACGTTTTAATAATGCTTGAACGAATCGAACATTCATTCAAACAATAAAATGATGTCGAGTCGTTGACTGTGACATAAATCGTTGGATATTTACGCACCTCAATTTGTTCTGTTGTCATTGCTTCAATCATTTTTTCTGTATCGTGAATATGAAAATCACAATACATACTTAATGTGCCTAATGTTGAAATACCTGCATATAAGCAATCATCACGAAAACCTGTTTTTCTGACTGCTTGTAAAAACGTTCCATCTCCCCCGATGCTCACAATAATGTTTGCATATTTTGCATCATCCACGACTTCAAATTCGTACTGTTTAGCGAGTTGAATAAGAGGTTGAACTTGCTTTGTTGTTTCTTCATCATGCTTATGAAAGAAGTACATGCGATTACGGCGTCCAGTCATCGTTTTCCCTCCGTTAAAATGTCCTCACGTTTATTTTATCATTTATTTTCCATTCATAGCGAATTTATTCGTTTAATTTTGCTCATTTTTGTCGAAAATGTCATCGGGGAGGAAGTGAAAAGCCGATGATTTTCGTTATTACCATCATCTTAATTGCCTTTTTAACGCTCATTCCTTTTTCATATGTGCATATTACGATTCAATTTCAACATGCACAAGATGACGATCAATTAATGATAGATGTTCGTCTTCTTCGTTTTATTCGCTATCGTTTGACTATTCCGCTCATTGAAATCTCAAAAAGCGAAGTGGGAATCGTTACAGAAGAAAAAACGAATACAGGAAAAGATGAAAAAACAACGTTTACTGTGAACGATGCTCGTGACCGTTTAGCAAAAGTGAGACAATTGTTAAATAAAATCGTTCATTTGCATACGATTATAAAAAAGTTTTTACAAAACGTCTATGTTTTACAGTTTCAATGGCACACACAAATTGGTGTCGGTGACGCGGCAAAAACCGCCGTGCTTGTTGGGAGCGGATGGTCAGTAAAATATTATGTGGTGGCAATGATAAGTAAATATATGAACGTTTGTATCACTCCCTCCATTTCTATCGTTCCTTTTTTTCAAGGAGCTGTATCGCGTACGTCATTTACATGTATGATCCGATTTCGAATTGGTTACGCTATATTAGCAGGACTGAAGGTCGTTAAACATTGGAAAAAAGACGTGTGAGCCACAAATGATGTGGACAGTTGTTAGGAGGAATGAAAATGAATGGACATCCAATTGAAGGATTAATGACGACGGCGATGGAAAATTTAAAAGAAATGATCGATGTCAATACAATTATTGGTGATCCTGTCGAAACACCTGATGGAAGTGTCATTTTAACTGTTTCAAAAGTCGGATTTGGCTTCGCTGCAGGCGGTAGTGAGTTTATATTAAACAATGGAAACGAACAACAAAAAGAAGCACATCCGTTCGGTGGGGGAAGTGGTGGCGGAGTATCGATCACACCGATTGCTTTTTTAATTGTTAACAGTTCTGGTGTGAAATTGTTGCATGTGGACGAAAGCACGCACTTATACGAGAAAATTTTAGACTTAGCTCCACAAGCGATTGAAAAAATTCAGCATATGTTTGAGAAAAAAGAAAAGCCGAAGCAACAACGTAACGGGGCGCCAGACTTTGATATTTAGTATCAATCGAAATAATTGAATTTTTCATCTAATTACGTTATGATGAGCCTGTATCTTATATAAAGAGGAGGCTTACTATGGCGAAGGTTACATTTAAAGGAAATCCTGTCACGTTAGTTGGCAATGAAGTGAAAGTCGGTGATGCAGCTCCTAATTTCACGGTGCTTGCAAACGACTTATCGCCGGTGACATTAGACGATACAAAAGGATTTGTTCGATTAATTAGCGTTGTACCATCAATTGATACAGGAGTTTGTGATGCGCAAACGCGTCGTTTCAATGAGGAAGCAGGTAGCATTGAAGGAGTGAAAGTATTAACGATTAGCGTTGATTTACCATTTGCGCAAAAACGTTGGTGCGCTGCAAACGGGTTAGAAAACGTTGTCACACTGTCTGATCATCGTGACGTATCGTTTGGTCAAGCATATGGTGTGCTTATTCAAGAATTGCGTTTACTTGCTCGCGCTGTATTTGTCGTTGATCGTAACGATCGTGTGACATATGTTGAGTATGTATCTGAAGCGACAAACCATCCGAACTACGAAGCGGCAATCGAAGCGGCAAAACAAGCCGCGCAATAATAATTGTTTGAGGCTATCTCAAAAAGGGATAGCCTTTTTCGTTTATATTTTCTAAAATAGAATGTCGGACAGAAAGGAGTGAGGGATGTTGGAAAAATTGTTTACCATCATTGATGAAACGGCGACATGGCTTCAAGAAGAATTAAAATGTTCATATTTAGAAGCAGTTGCTGAAACTGGAGAAAATTTATTTCACAGTGATGTATTGCAAGAAGAAGTGAGCGAGTTGTTAAAGAAACGGTTACAAAAGGCGTATGCATCTGTTCATTTGCACGAATGGAAAAATGAACACATCCGTAAAGCGTTGCAATTAGCGATGTTGAAAGGAATGAAGGAGTACGTACAGCCACACCATCAAATGACACCGGATGCGGTCTCAGTATTTATTGGCTATTTAGTTGATGAATTTACAAAAACGTATTTTTCGTTATCGCTTCTCGATCCTGCTATTGGGACAGGAAATTTAATGACAGCGGTATTAAATCAATTAACAAATAAAAAAGTGCGGAGTTACGGTGTAGACGCAGACGATTTATTGCTAAAGCTTGCTTATGTGAATGCAAATTTACAACGACATGAAATCCAATTGTTTCATCAAGATAGCTTAAAGCCGTTGTTTATTGAACCGGTTGATGTTGTCGTTTGCGATTTACCAATCGGATATTATCCAGATGATGAAAACGCTAAATCGTTCCACTTACATGCGAAAAGTGGCCATTCATACGCTCACTATTTGTTCATTGAACAAAGTATTCGTTATACGAAAGAAGGTGGGTATTTATTTTTCTTAATTCCAAATACGCTGTTTACGTCAGATGAATCGAAAGAGTTGCATGCGTTGATTAAGAAAGAGACGTTTATTCAAAGTTTGTTGCAACTTCCGCTTTCGATGTTTAAAAATGAAGCAGCAGCGAAAAGTATTTTTATTTTGCAAAAAAAAGGGGCGCATGCAAAAGCGCCAAAACAAGCGTTGCTTGCCCAGCTTCCTAGCTTCTCAAATAAAGAGGCGATGCAAGCGATGGTCGTGAAGCTTGAACAATGGCTGAAAGAAAATCGTTCATAACCTTCTGAATATAACAAATATGTGAAGAAAACGTTTTCGGGAAGTTTGTATACTTGAAAAGAGCGGTGAACGACCCGTAAAATGAGAGACGTACCGATGAAATTCGCATAGTTGCATACAATAATTGTGAACGATGTCAAAGGAGCTGTTTAATCAAATGCCAAAAATCATTGCGATCAATGCAGGAAGTTCTTCGTTAAAATTTCAATTGTTCAACATGCCGAGCGAGGAAGTGTTAACAAAAGGTGTTGTTGAGCGAATTGGTTTTGAAGATGCGATTTTTAATATTACAGTCAATGGTGAAAAAATAAAAGAAGTAACGCCAATTTCGGATCATGCGGTTGCTGTAAAAATGTTGCTTGATAAATTAATTGAACTTGGTATTATTCAATCGTTTGACGAAATCGAAGGAATTGGTCATCGTGTGGTACATGGTGGAGAGAAATTTAGCGACTCCGTTTTAATTACAGATGAGACGCTAAAAGAAATTGAAGACTTATCTGATTTAGCGCCATTGCACAACCCAGCAAACGTTGTCGGCATTAAAGCGTTTCGTGAAGTTTTACCAAATGTGCCAGCTGTTGCTGTATTCGATACAGCGTTCCATCAGACGATGCCAGAACAGTCGTTTTTATATAGCTTGCCATATGAGTATTACGAAAAGTTCGGCATTCGTAAATACGGGTTTCACGGCACATCACATAAATATGTGACACAACGTGCAGCTGAGCTATTAGGCCGCCCAATTGAGCAACTTCGTTTAATTTCTTGTCATTTAGGAAATGGAGCAAGTATTGCAGCGGTAGAAGGCGGGAAATCGATCGATACGTCCATGGGCTTTACACCGCTTGCCGGTGTAGCGATGGGGACGCGCTCAGGAAACATCGACCCAGCGCTAATCCCGTACATTATGCAAAAAACAGGGAAAACAGCCGAGGAAGTTATTGATATTTTAAATAAAAAGAGCGGAATGCTCGGTTTAACTGGTTTTTCAAGCGATTTACGCGATATTGAAGAAGCGGCTTCAAAAGGCGATCGACGTGCAAAGTTGGCGCTCGAAGTGTTTGCTGGGCGCATTCATAAATACATCGGCTCATACGCAGCGCGCATGTGCGGGGTTGATGCCATTATTTTCACAGCAGGCATTGGTGAAAACAGCGATGTCGTCCGTGCAAAAGTATTGCGTGGTCTTGAATTTATGGGTGTCTACTGGGATCCAGCATTAAATAAAGTGCGCGGCAAAGAAGCGTTTATTAGCTATCCGCATTCTCCAGTAAAAGTATTAGTCATCCCGACAAATGAAGAAGTAATGATCGCCCGTGATGTGATGAGATTGGCGAATTTAGCGTAAAAAAGGTGTCCGTATGGGCACCTTTTTTATTGATGTATGCGATTTGTAACCGTCTGATTCATCCGATACCAAATCCATAAATCGTTAATCATTGAAGCGAGCGAGGCGATTTCTGAATTGAGCATACATGAGCGAGCAAAATCATTTTCTTCTCCGAGTTGCCTTTGTTTTTCATTAATTTGTTGCTCTAGCTCGATAATTCGATCAGGAATTTTGCCACGAATCGTCTCCCATTCTAATAAAATTTCTGCTTGTTCTTCTTTTGTGTACATGTCCCATTCCTTCTCTAAATGTGGCAGGCGAATGCCAAGGCGTTCATCATATATAAAATGTGTACTCATATTATTCCCCCATCCTTTTTGCTTACTAATTTTTATTTTAATCAAAATCACTAGCGTCGCATTAAAATAATTTAACACCTTTAAATAAACCGAATTTTCTGAAATATAATCCAAACACAAAAAAATCCTTTATAATGGTTGGGTGGTAGTAAACCATCCAAATCCAATACAAAGGACAAAACCATGGATAAGTTTACACGAAAAACATCATTTGAACAATGGTTTTCACCGATTAATCGTCCATTATTTGATGACCTAGTGAAAACACATCAATTAAATCACTATACCAAGAAACTTTATATGGCTTCATTTATGAAACTGCTTTTGTATGCCCAACTCCATGAAACCGAGAGTTTACGGGCGTTGAGTGACGCTGTCTTTTTAGAAGAATTACAACGAGCAACGGGAT
>NZ_FOJQ01000013.1 GCF_900111795.1 Anoxybacillus pushchinoensis
ACCTGTTATCTAGTTTTGAAGGAATCATCCTTCTATATGATTGCTCGGTGACGATGGCGGAGAGGTCACACCCGTTCCCATCCCGAACACGGAAGTTAAGCTCTCCAGCGCCGATGGTAGTTGGCGGGACACCGCCTGCGAGAGTAGGACGTTGCCGGGCAAGAAAAGACCAAGACTAAATTTGTCTTGGTCTTTTTGTTTTATTGAACGAATACAATGGGTAAAATATATAGTAGTGTAGGAAGGGAACCCTTGCATTTTTGAAGAATTCCGTGTATATTAAAGTTAAAGTCAAATATAGTCAAAGTCAACTGGCAGAGGAGGGATTATGTGAGGAATATCTCTGATGTCATTGAGCAATATTTAAAACAAGTGCTAAATATGAGCGGAAAAGATATCGTTGAGATTAAACGAAGTGAAATTGCAGACAAATTTCAGTGTGTTCCTTCGCAAATTAACTATGTCATTAATACACGTTTTACACTAGAGAGAGGATATATTGTTGAAAGCAAGCGTGGCGGTGGTGGTTATATTCGCATTATGAAAGTGAAAGCCCAGAGCGCTTCACAACTTATTGATCATCTACTGTCACTTGTTCAAGAGCGAATTAGCCAAACGCACGGCGAACATATCATTCAACGATTGCTAGATGAAAAGGTAATTTCAGAGCGAGAGGCGAATATGATGTTAAGCGTTATTGATCGCGCCGTCTTATCTATTGATCTTCCTCATCGTGATGAACTGCGTGCGCGCATATTGAAAGCGATGTTGACATCGTTAAAGTACATGTAGAGAGGGTGAATACTTTGATATGCCAAGAGTGTAATCAGCGACCAGCAACGCTTCATTTCACTAAAATTGTGAATGGGGAAAAAACAGAAATACATCTTTGTGAGCAGTGCGCTCATGAAAAAGGTGAAATGTTTATGTTCCCGCATCAAGGCGCTTTTTCAATTAATAATTTAATTGCTGGACTGTTAAATATGGATGCGTCATTAAAAGAACAGAAAGCGCCATCTTTCCATAGCGAGCATGTATTACAATGCGAACGGTGTAAAATGACGTATGCTCAGTTTGTGAAAGTTGGACGTTTTGGTTGTGCGAATTGTTACGAAACATTTGCTCATTATTTACCACCTGTTTTTCGAAGACTACATGGCGGCCATGTGGCTCATGAAGGAAAGATTCCGAAGCGGGTCGGCGGCACACTATATATCCGTAAACAAATTGGACAGCTAAAGCACGTGTTACAAGATCTAATTGTTAAGGAACAATTTGAAAAAGCAGCCGAAGTTCGTGATCAAATTCGGGAACTTGAAACAAAATTAAAGGCAGAAGGGGGCGCTTCACATGAGTAAACAATTATTTTTTCAGCGCGCTCTTAGCCCATGGATGAGTGAAGAAGGGCCAGATTCCGATATTGTGTTAAGCAGTCGAATTCGTCTAGCAAGAAATATGAAACAATATTCGTTTCCAACCGTATTTACAAACGAAGAAGCAATCGCAATTATTGAACTATTTGAACGGTTATTTTCGCAAAAAAGCTATGGGCATATCGGACCTTTTTTCTTATTGAAAATGAACGAATTACAATCAATTGAAAAGCGAGTATTAGTTGAAAAGCATTTAATTAGCCCTCATTTAGCTGAAGATTGCACGTTTGGTGCATGTTTATTATCTGAACAGGAAGAAGCTAGTATCATGATTAATGAGGAAGACCATGTTCGCATTCAATGTTTATTTGCAGGCTTCCAATTAAAAGAAGCATTGAAAATGGCAAGCGCCTTAGACGATTGGATTGAACAGCATGTAGATTATGCCTACGACGAAAAATACGGCTATTTAACAAGCTGCCCGACGAATGTCGGGACGGGATTACGAGCATCTGTCATGATGCATTTACCAGGACTTGTATTAACACAACAAATGAACCAAATCATTCCAGCAATTAATCAACTCGGTTTAGTTGTGCGCGGTACGTACGGAGAAGGTAGTGAGGCTTTAGGTAATATTTTTCAGATTTCTAACCAAATTACATTAGGAAAAAGTGAGGAAGATATTGTCGAGGATTTAACTGGAGTTGTTCGACAATTAATTGAGCAAGAGCGAATGGCTCGTGAGGCATTAGTAAAAACTTCTAACATACAATTAGAAGATAGGGTATATCGTTCTTACGGTGTTTTAACGAACAGCCGAATCATCGGTTCAAAAGAGGCAGCACAATGTTTATCCGATGTGCGATTAGGCATTGATCTAGGATATATTACAAACGTGCCAAAAACAATTTTAACAGAGCTTATGATTTTGACACAGCCTGGATTTTTACAAAAATATGCAGGCGGTGCAATGCGTCCGCAGGAGCGAGATGTTCGTCGTGCATCGCTCATTCGTGAACGATTATGCCAATTAAGTTAAATTAGAGGGGGTTGATCAAAATGATGTTTGGACGTTTTACAGAGCGAGCACAAAAAGTGCTAGCATTAGCGCAAGAGGAAGCAGTTCGATTAGGACATAACAATATTGGGACAGAGCACATTTTACTCGGTCTTATTCGAGAGGGTGAAGGGATTGCTGCGAAAGCGCTCATGGCGCTCGGATTAGGGCCAGACAAAATTCAGAAAGAAGTAGAGTCACTAATTGGACGTGGAAACGAAGTAGGGCAAACGATTCACTATACACCACGTGCCAAAAAGGTGATTGAGCTTTCTATGGATGAAGCTAGGAAGCTTGGCCATTCTTATGTAGGAACAGAACACATTTTACTCGGTCTCATTCGTGAAGGAGAAGGTGTAGCGGCGCGTGTTTTAAACAATTTAGGTGTAAGCTTAAATAAGGCTCGTCAACAAGTGCTTCAACTGCTAGGAAGCAACGAATCTGCCTCTGGGCATCATGGGGGGACAGCTCACGCCAATACGCCGACGCTAGATAGTTTGGCGCGTGATTTAACAGCGATTGCACGTGAAGGCGGTTTAGACCCTGTGATCGGGAGAAGTAAAGAAATTCAACGTGTCATCGAAGTGTTAAGTCGCAGAACGAAAAATAATCCTGTTTTAATTGGAGAACCGGGTGTAGGAAAAACAGCAATTGCCGAGGGACTAGCTCAACAAATCGTTAATAATGAAGTGCCTGAAACGCTTCGTGATAAGCGTGTAATGACGCTTGACATGGGTACGGTCGTTGCTGGAACAAAATATCGGGGCGAGTTTGAAGATCGTTTGAAAAAAGTGATGGATGAAATTCGTCAAGCTGGCAACATCATTTTATTTATTGACGAATTGCATACGCTCATCGGAGCAGGTGGTGCGGAAGGAGCTATTGATGCATCAAATATTTTAAAACCTTCTCTTGCTCGAGGAGAGTTACAATGCATTGGAGCTACAACGTTAGATGAATATCGGAAATATATCGAAAAAGATGCGGCGTTAGAAAGACGCTTCCAGCCAATTCATGTGGGTGAACCAACTGTTGAGGAATCGATTCAAATTTTAAAAGGATTGCGGGATCGTTATGAGGCGCACCATCGTGTTTCTATTTCAGATGAGGCAATTGAGCAGGCAGTAAAGCTTTCGGATCGTTACATTTCGGATCGATTTTTACCAGATAAGGCGATTGATTTAATTGATGAAGCTTGTTCGAAAGTGCGCTTACGTTCATTCACGACACCACCAAATTTAAAAGAACTTGAACAAAAACTGGAGGAAATTCGTAAAGAAAAAGATGCTGCTGTGCAAAGTCAAGAATTTGAAAAAGCAGCATCGTTGCGAGATGCCGAACAAAAATTGCGCGAACAACTTGAGGAAACGAAACGGGCATGGAAAGAAAAGCAAGGTCAAGAAAACTCTGAAGTGACTGTAGAAGATATTGCAGCCGTCGTGTCAAGTTGGACCGGAATTCCAGTTTCTAAACTGGCTCAAACAGAGACAGAGCGGTTGTTGAAGTTAGAGGAAATTTTGCATTCTCGTGTAATCGGACAAGAAGAAGCAGTTAAAGCTGTTGCAAGGGCTGTTCGTCGTGCTCGAGCAGGGTTAAAAGATCCGAAGCGCCCAATCGGTTCATTTATTTTCCTTGGACCGACAGGTGTAGGAAAGACAGAGTTGGCAAGAGCGCTTGCTGAAGCGATGTTTGGTGACGAAGATGCAATGATCCGCATCGACATGTCCGAATATATGGAGAAACATTCAACGTCTCGCCTTGTTGGTTCTCCTCCAGGATATGTTGGCTATGAGGAAGGCGGACAATTGACAGAAAAAGTTCGCCGGAAACCGTATTCTGTCATTTTATTAGATGAGATCGAAAAGGCGCATCCAGATGTGTTTAATATTTTGTTACAAGTATTAGAAGATGGACGCTTGACAGACTCTAAAGGACGGACGGTTGATTTCCGAAATACAATTATCATTATGACATCAAACGTCGGTGCTGACGCCCTTAAGAGAAATAAATACGTTGGTTTTAATGTACAAGATGAGAGTCAGCAGTACAAAGATATGAAGGGAAAAGTAATGGACGAGTTGAAAAAGGCATTCCGTCCAGAGTTTTTAAACCGAATTGATGAGATTATCGTCTTCCACTCACTTGAGAAAAAACATTTAAAAGAAATTGTATCATTGATGGTCGAACAACTGAAAAAACGACTACAAGAACAACAAATTGATTTAGAATTAACAGATGCAGCGATTGAAAAATTAGCGGAAGAAGGATATGACTTAGAATATGGAGCTCGTCCGTTGCGCCGAGCGATTCAAAAACATGTCGAAGATCGTTTATCTGAAGAATTGTTAAAAGGAACGATTAGTAGCGGGCAAAAAGTCGTCATGGATGTAAAAGAAGGTCAGTTTGTTGTACTAACAAACGAGACAGTAAAATAACAAAACAAGGTATGCTTACGTGCATACCTTGTTTTTCATGATGAAAGGAATGGAGCAATGGTTAAACGGAAAACGAAATTTGTTTGTCAACATTGTGGGTACGAAACAGCGAAATGGATGGGGAAATGTCCGGGATGTCATTCATGGAATGCTATGGTGGAGGAAACGGAAATTGTAAAACCCCATCATCGTGCGTTATTTGTGCATACAGAAGGGGTATTAGCGAAACCTGTATCCATTACTACGGTAGAGACAACGCAAGAGCCAAGAATTGACACAAAGTTTACAGAGTTCAATCGCGTGTTAGGGGGCGGAATTGTTCGCGGTTCCCTCGTTTTGATCGGGGGCGACCCTGGCATTGGGAAATCGACATTGTTATTGCAAATTTGCGCCCAGCTCGCAAACGATGAACATGCTGTGCTATATATTTCCGGGGAAGAATCCGTCAAACAAACGAAGCTTCGTGCTGAACGGTTGCATGTGACGGCCGACCATTTATATGTTTTATCTGAAACGAATTTAGAGCATATTATTCAAACGGTGGATGAGATGAAGCCTGCGTTTGTCGTCATTGACTCGATTCAGACGATATATCGTTCGGAGATTACATCAGCCCCGGGAAGTGTCTCACAAGTTCGTGAATGTACAGCGGAGCTGATGCGAATAGCTAAAACGAAAGGAGTTGCTATTTTCATTGTCGGACATGTGACGAAAGAAGGGGCGCTTGCAGGACCGCGCATTCTTGAACATATGGTTGACACTGTATTATATTTTGAGGGAGAACGACATCATACGTACCGCATTTTACGGGCGGTAAAAAACCGGTTTGGCTCTACAAATGAAATCGGCATTTTTGAGATGAAAGAAACAGGACTCACAGAAGTAAAAAACCCATCAGAAATTTTTTTAGAAGAGCGTTCTAAAGGTGCATCCGGCTCTACCGTTGTCGCTTCCATGGAAGGTACAAGGCCGGTATTAGTCGAAATTCAAGCATTAGTGTCACCGACTAGCTTCGGAACGCCGCGTCGTATGGCAACAGGCATTGATCATAATCGTGTTTCTTTGCTGATGGCTGTATTAGAAAAACGGGTAGGCTTGCTTCTTCAAAACCAAGATGCGTATTTAAAAGTAGCTGGTGGCATCAAGCTGGACGAACCTGCTATTGACCTAGCGATCGCTGTAAGCATCGTCTCAAGCTTTCGCGATCAACCGACAAATCATACGGATGTTGTCATTGGGGAAGTTGGATTGACAGGGGAAGTTCGCCGCGTGTCTCGGATTGAACAGCGTGTGCAAGAGGCAGTTAAGCTTGGTTTTCAGCGCATTATTATTCCGAAAAGTAACATCGGTGGATGGAACATGCCAGAAAGTGTTGAAGTCATTGGTGTGGCCGATGTAGAAGAAGCGTTGTATTACTCGTTAGGAGAAGGGAAAAATCGGCCAATATTTTAACAAAACGATTAAAAAATGATTAAAAATGATGCTCATATTGGTTTCAAACATTGGAAACTGTTTATAATGTAATAGGGGAGGTGAAAAAACGTGTTAAAACGAATTGTGCAAGCATCCTTTTTAATTACTGGGGGAATGCTGGGAATTATTTTCTTTCCTACTTTGTTGAAATTGTTGCACCTTAACGATCTTCCTTATATCGATAGTCCATATGTAGCGGCCCCAGTTGGTGCGATCATCGTATTCCTTCTCACGTTTTGGTTAGTCGATCATGTGGTTGGACTCATTCATTGGATGGAAGAAACGCTAGTTAAAGCACCTGTGACGGACTTGTTGTTTGGGAGTCTCGGTCTCATTTTTGGGCTCATTGTTGCCTTTTTAGTCGTCATTCCGTTGAATTCTATTCAAATTCCTTTTGTTAATACGATGTTGCCCATTTTTCTTACGCTATTGTTAGGTTACCTAGGTTTTCAAGTTGGGTTCAAAAAGCGAGATGAGTTAATGAACTTATTTTCTTTAACGAACAGAAGCGGAAAGAAAAAAGGGAGCGAGGAAGAAGAGAAAAAAGGAAAGTCGTTAAAAATTTTAGATACGAGTGTCATTATTGACGGACGGATCGCTGACATTTGCCAAACGGGTTTCTTGGAAGGGACGATTGTCATTCCGCGCTTTGTGTTAGAAGAATTACAACATATCGCTGATTCTTCTGATGCCCTCAAGAGAAATCGCGGACGAAGAGGGCTAGATATCTTAAATCGAATTCAAAAAGAATTAGCCATTAACGTTGAGATATATGAAGGTGATTTTGAAGGAATTCAAGAAGTTGATAGCAAGCTCGTAAAATTGGCGCAACTTACGTCAGGGATTGTCGTGACAAATGATTTTAACTTAAATAAAGTATGTGAGTTGCAAAATGTTCCGGTGTTAAACATTAACGACTTAGCAAACGCCGTCAAACCGATCGTTCTTCCAGGGGAAGAATTAAATGTTCATGTGATTAAAGATGGAAAAGAACAAAACCAAGGTGTTGCCTATTTAGATGACGGAACGATGATCGTTGTTGAAGACGGGAAAGATTATATCGGAAAACGGGTCGATGTACTTGTGACAAGCGTCTTACAAACTTCAGCAGGAAGAATGATTTTCGCCAAATTAAAGCTACTCGAAAAAGCATTATGAGCTGTTAGGAGATAGGGAAATGAACTATTCTGTCATTATACCGGCAGCTGGTCAAGGCAAACGAATGAATGCAGGAATGAACAAACAATTTATCGATCTTGAAGGAATGCCAGTTATCATTCATACGTTACGTGTATTTGAACGGGATGTTTTATGCCAAAACATTGTGTTGGTCGTTAATGATCAAGAACGTGAACAGTTTGTTCGTCTGCTCCATCGTTTTGAAATAAAAAAAGTGACATCAATAGTTCCCGGAGGGGAAGAACGACAACAAAGTGTTTACAATGGATTGAAAGCGGTGGGCGATACGGGCATCATACTCATTCACGATGGTGCTCGCCCGTTTGTTACAATTAAAAAAATTCATGAACTCGTTCAAGTAACGGAAAAGACAGGGGCGGCCGTGTTAGCTGTTCCTGTAAAAGATACGATGAAAAAGGTGGTCGATGGCCAAATTGAAAAAACGGTCGATCGATCGAGCTTGTGGGCTGTACAAACACCACAAGCTTTTTCCGTGCCGTTAATTCGCCATGCCCATGAACAGGCGAAAGAAGAACAGTTTATCGGGACAGATGATGCGAGCCTTGTCGAGCGGATCGGTCATCGAGTTGCTATTGTCGAAGGTGAATATACGAATATTAAACTGACAACAAAAGAAGACTTATTATTTGCAGAAGCCATTTTACGTACGAGAGGAGATCAATGATGTATCGAATTGGACAAGGGTTTGATGTCCATCAGTTTGCTGAAGGGCGTCCGCTTATTATTGGTGGGGTAACGATTCCGTATGAAAAAGGATTGCTCGGACATTCGGATGCAGACGTATTGTTGCATGCGATTGCTGATGCTTGTTTAGGGGCTATTGGTCAAGGGGATATCGGTAAGCATTTTCCCGACACAGATGAAGCATACAAAGATGCAGATTCAGCACTTCTTTTGCAACATGTATGGAGCATTGTGCGCCAACATGGATACAAACTTGTTAATGTGGACTGTACAATTATTGCCCAAAAACCAAAAATGGCACCGTATATTGCAAATATGCAGGAGCGAATTGCTGAGTTGTTAGAAGGGAACGTTTCACAAGTAAACGTGAAGGCAACGACAACAGAAAAGCTTGGTTTTACAGGAAGAGAAGAAGGAATAGCTGCCCAGGCCGTCGTTTTACTACAAAAGAATAATGAATGATGGATTTTGTAGGCGGTTTACGGTACAATGAGGTACAGAAATTAGGTAGATGGAGGTCATGACATGTCACAGGAAGTAAGGGTGCGCTACGCACCGAGTCCGACTGGTCATTTACATATTGGCGGTGCGCGCACAGCATTATTTAATTATTTATTCGCTCGCCATCATCGTGGAAAATTTATCGTTCGTATTGAAGATACAGATATTGAACGGAATGTAGAAGGCGGCGAACAGTCGCAACTTGAAAATTTGAAATGGCTCGGTATTGAATATGACGAATCTATAGATAAAGATGGTGGCTACGGACCTTATCGTCAAACAGAGCGTCTGCACATATATCGTCAATATACAAATGAATTGCTAGAAAAAGGATATGCTTACAAATGTTTTTGTACGCCCGAGGAACTAGAGCAGGAGCGTGAGGCACAAAAAGCAGCTGGTATTGCTGCCCCACAATATAGTGGCAAATGCCGTCATTTAACGCCAGAACAAATTCAGCAGCTAGAAGCGGAAGGTAAACCATACACGATCCGTCTAAAAGTGCCGGAAGGGAAAGTGTACGAATTTGAAGATATGGTGCGTGGCCGTGTTTCTTTTGAATCAAGAGATATTGGAGATTGGGTCATCGTGAAAGCAAATGGTATCCCAACGTATAACTTCGCTGTCGTCATTGATGACCATTTAATGAAAATTACACATGTATTCCGTGGTGAAGAGCATTTATCAAACACGCCAAAACAGTTGATGGTGTATGAATATTTCGGTTGGGAGCCACCAAAATATGCGCATTTGACGCTAATCGTAAATGAAAATCGTAAAAAATTGTCCAAACGTGATGAATCGATTATTCAATTCGTTTCGCAGTATAAAGAGCTTGGTTATTTGCCAGAAGCGATGTTCAACTTCTTTGCGTTATTAGGTTGGTCACCAGAAGGAGAAGAGGAGATTTTCACAAAAGAAGAACTTATCCGCATGTTCGATGTTTCCCGCTTATCAAAATCTCCATCGATGTTTGATAAGCAAAAGTTGACGTGGATGAACAACCAATATATTAAAAAGCTTGATTTAGATCGTCTCGTTGAATTGTCACTCCCTCATTTAATTCAGGCTGGGCGCTTGCCAGAACAAATGACAAATGAGCAAAAGCAGTGGGCTCGTGATTTAATTGCGTTATACCAAGAGCAAATGAGCTATGGTGCTGAAATTGTAGAGCTATCAGAGCTTTTCTTTAAAAAAGATATTGAATATGATGAAGAAGCGAAAGCAGTTTTGGCCGGTGAACAAGTGCCACATGTATTGAAAGCATTTTACGAGCAAATCGAACAGCTTGCAACGTTTAATAGTGAGCAAGTTAAGGCTGCGATTAAAGCGGTACAAAAAGAGACAGGACAAAAAGGGAAAAACTTGTTTATGCCGATTCGTGTGGCTGTAACAGGACAAACGCACGGTCCGGAACTTCCAGAGGCGATTCGTTTGCTCGGAAAAGAAACGGTAATGTCCCGATTAGCAAAACTCATCGGTTAACATTTCTTTGCTTATGTAATAAAATAGGTATAAGTCATATAGACGAAAGCGTTGAAGAGGAGAAGTAGAAAGAATGCAGCATGCCAGAGAGAACCACCTTGGCTGGAAGTGGTTTATGCTTGATTCTTTTGAAATGCACCTCCGAGCCTCCTTTCGAACCAGAGACGTTCTGCAGTAGAATGGAGCGGATTCCCTTCCGTTATAAGGGCAAGAGGGGGCCTTTTAGGCTAAACAGAGTGGAACCGCGCGATAAAGCGTCTCTGTGTCATTGTACACAGGGACGTTTTTTATTGGACAGATGACAAAGGGGGGAACAAGATGTTTAAGACATTAAAAGAAGACATTGAGGTTATTTTTGAACAAGACCCAGCGGCGAGAAGCTATTTAGAAGTTATTTTAACGTATTCAGGCTTGCACGCTATTTGGGCACATCGCATTGCGCACGCACTTTACAAGCGGAAATTTTATTTTTTAGCTCGTTTGATCTCACAAATTAGCCGCTTCTTTACCGGCATCGAAATTCATCCAGGAGCGAAAATCGGTCGTCGTTTTTTCATCGATCATGGCATGGGGGTTGTCATCGGGGAGACGTGCGAGATCGGTGATAACGTGACGGTATATCAAGGGGTAACACTCGGTGGAACGGGAAAAGAAAAAGGAAAACGTCACCCAACAATTAAAGATAACTGCTTAATTGCTACTGGAGCAAAGGTACTTGGTTCGATCACAATTGGAGAAAATTGTAAGATTGGGGCTGGCTCTGTCGTGTTGAAAGATGTACCGCCAAACTCAACGGTTGTTGGGATTCCAGGACGGGTCGTTGTGCAAAACGGCGTACGTGTTAACAAAGATTTAAATCATTGTGATTTGCCGGATCCAATTGCGGATCGTTTCAAAGAGTTAGAAGCAGAAATTGCACAACTAAAAGCACAAGTACAAGAACTAAAGAAAGGAACGGTGAACCATGAGCATTCAAGTATATAATACGTTAACGCGGAAAAAGGAGCCATTCATTCCACTAGAGCCAAACAAAGTGAAAATGTACGTGTGCGGTCCAACGGTATATAACTATATTCATATCGGTAACGCCCGTCCGGCTATCGTGTTTGATACGATTCGCCGCTATTTACAATTTCGTGGTTATGAAGTTCAATATGTCTCTAATTTTACGGACGTAGACGATAAATTGATTCGCGCAGCGAGGGAATTAGGGGAAGATGTGCCGAGCATTGCTGAACGGTTTATTGAAGCTTATTTTGAAGATATTACAGCGCTTGGCTGCAAGAAGGCAGACGTTCACCCACGTGTGACAGAAAACATTGATACAATCATTCAATTTATTGAACAGTTAATTGAAAAAGGGTACGCGTATGAAGTTGAAGGTGACGTATATTATCGCACCCGCCGTTTCTCCGACTACGGTAAATTATCACATCAGTCCATCGATGAATTAAAGTCGGGAGCTCGTATTGAAGTCGGAGAGAAAAAAGAAGATCCGCTTGATTTTGCGCTATGGAAAGCGGCAAAAGAAGGTGAAATTTACTGGGATAGTCCGTGGGGCAAGGGGCGCCCGGGCTGGCATATTGAGTGCTCAGCGATGGCACGAAAATATTTGGGGGATACGATCGATATACATGCTGGTGGACAAGATTTAACGTTTCCGCACCATGAAAATGAAATTGCTCAATCCGAGGCGCTAACGGGCAAACCTTTTGCGAAATATTGGTTGCACAACGGCTATATTAATATTGAAAACGAAAAAATGTCAAAGTCGCTAGGGAATTTTATTTTAGTCCATGACATTATTAAGCAAGTTGATCCACAAGTGTTACGTTTCTTTATGCTTTCTGTCCATTATCGCCATCCGATCAATTATAGTCAATCTTTGCTTGAAAGTGCGAAAAGTGGATTAGAGCGTTTGAAGACGGCGTATGCCAATGTCAAGCATCGCTTGCAAAGCAGCACAAATTTAACGACAAACGATGAACAATGGCTTGCGAAAATTGAGCAATTGAGAAACGAGTTTATTCGCGAAATGGATGATGATTTTAATACAGCGAACGGGATTGCTGTGCTATTTGAGCTAGCGAAACAAGCGAACATATATTTGTTGGAGAAACATACATCACAAACTGTCATTCAAATGTTTTTACAACAATTTGAGCAATTTTTTGATGTGCTCGGTCTTTCGTTACAACAAGACGAGTTGCTTGATGAAGAAATTGAAGCGCTCATTCAACAAAGAATTGAAGCGAGAAAAAACCGCGATTTTGCGTTAGCTGATCGCATTCGGGATGAGCTGAAAGCGAAAAACATCATTTTAGAAGATACACCGCAAGGAACGAGATGGAGAAGAGGATAAAACGATGTTGCATTTGTTTAACAAGATTAAAGACTTCCAACAGTTAAACGGTTTAACATTAGCTTATATCGGTGATGCCGTATACGAACTATTCGTCCGGCATCACCTTCTCGCCTTAGGAAAAGTAAAACCGAATGATTTACACAACTTAGCAAAAACATATGTTTGTGCTAAAGCGCAGGCGAATGTGTTACAATGGCTGCTCAGCCATAATCACCTTTCGGAACATGAACTCGCTATCGTTCGACGTGGACGTAATGCGAAATCAGGGAGCACGCCGAAAAACACAGATGTACAAACATATCGTCAAAGCACTGGGTTTGAGGCGTTAATTGGCTACCATTTTTTAAGTGGAAATGAGGAGCGGCTCAACCAGTTGATGCAATGGGCGTTAGATGTACATCGTCATGAAGCGGAAAGGAAGGTATAGCGATGGATCTTATCATCGGTAAAAATCCGGTATTTGAAGCATTAAAATCCGGACGGGAAATCAATAAAATATGGGTTGCTGAAGGTTCACAACGCGGTCAAATGCAACCGATTATTCAGCTTGCAAAGGATATGGGGATTATGGTGCAATATGTCCCTAAAAAAAAGATGGATCAATTGAGTGCAAGAAATCATCAAGGGGTCATTGCGCAAGTTGCCGCATATCGATACTATGACATAGATGATTTATTTAAAAAAGCGGAGGAACGTGGAGAAGCTCCATTCTTTATTATTTTGGACGAGCTTGAGGATCCGCACAACTTAGGTTCTATTATGCGCACGGCTGACGCAGTAGGGGCGCATGGCATAATTATTCCGAAACGTCGTGCAGTTGGCTTAACCGCAACGGTAGCGAAAGCTTCGACTGGTGCGATCGAATACATTCCTGTTGCGCGCGTAACGAACTTAGCTCGAACGGTAGATGAATTAAAAGAACGAGGCATTTGGATTTTTGGAACAGATGCAAAAGGAGAACAAGACTATCGTCAACTAGATGGCGTGATTCCTTTGGCACTAGTTATTGGAAGTGAAGGGAAGGGAATGAGTCGTTTATTGCGAGATAAATGTGATGTACTCGTTCGTTTGCCAATGATTGGTCATGTGACATCGTTAAATGCCTCTGTTGCGGCTAGTTTGTTAATGTATGAGGTGTACCGAAAGCGTCATCCACTAGGTGAATAACATGGATATTTTAATCGTTGATGGTTACAACATCATCGGTGCTTGGCCGGAATTGCGAAAACTACGTGATACCGACTTAGCTTTAGCGCGCGATCGGCTCGTAGAGAAAATGGCGGAATATCAAGCATTTACCGGCTGTAAAGTAATTATCGTTTTTGACGCACACCTCGTACAAGGAGCAACAAAAAAATATGTTGATCACCAAGTAGAAGTCATTTTTACGAAAGAAAATGAAACAGCAGATGAGCATATTGAAAAATTGGCAAAGTCGCTTCAGCGAGTTCGGACGAAAGTGTATGTTGCTACGTCAGATTATACGGAACAATGGGCGATTTTCGGTCAAGGCGCGTTGCGCAAATCGGCTCGGGAGCTACTTATTGAAGTGGATGCGGTGCAGCATCATATTTCAAAAAACGTTCAGCACATTCAACAAAAAAAACCAGTTTCAAAAATTCCTCTCACAGATGAAGTCGCAAAAATTTTCGAAAAATGGCGAAGAGGGGAAAAATGAACGATTGACCCTGTAAAAAAATGTACTGTATAATACTTTTATCCATGTGCAGGGCGGGGGGATCGGCGTGAGCGCAAATGACAAGCAACAAAATCGCTACGAACAATTGGAAGATGAAATGATTGTCGAGCTTGTGCATCAGGGGGATAGTGAGGCACTTGATTATTTAATTCATAAGTATAAAAATTTTGTTCGCGCGAAGGCACGTTCATACTTTTTAGTCGGTGCAGATCGCGAAGATATCGTGCAAGAAGGAATGATTGGACTGTATAAAGCAATTAGGGATTTTAAAGAGGAGAAACAATCGTCGTTCAAAGCATTTGCGGAACTATGTATTACACGACAAATGATTACAGCAATTAAGATGGCTACGCGCCAAAAACATATTCCATTGAATTGCTATGTTTCGTTGGACAAGCCGATTTATGAAGACGACTGTGCTCGCACGCTAATGGACGTTCTTTCTGGAACGAAAATGACTAATCCAGAAGAATTAATTATTAACCGTGAAGAATTTGATCATATTGAAGGGAAAATGACCGAATTACTTAGCGATTTAGAGAGAAAAGTACTTCTTCTTTATCTAGAAGGTCGATCGTATCAAGAAATTTCCGAAGAGCTTAATCGGCACGTTAAGTCAATTGATAACGCATTGCAACGGGTAAAACGCAAGTTAGAGAAGTATATAGAAATTCAAGGAATTAGCTTATAATATTGACATAAAAAAAAGTTGTATGATACAGTTTTTAAGACGTAGTATGTCGGAGGAAAACGTATGCGCAAAAAAGTGATTTTAGCATGTAGCCAATGTTTAAATAGAAATTATTCAACAATGAAAAATGTTGCTCAACATAGTGAGCGGCTTGAGATGAAAAAGTTTTGCAAAACGTGCAATACGCATACGCTTCACCGTGAAACGAAGTAACGGATGATCCCGAGATGTTGGAGGGTTTTATATGCAACAATTAACGAAATTTTTCCGCGAAGTCGTTCGTGAAATGAAAAAAGTTAGCTGGCCGAAACGAAAAGAATTAGTAAACTACACCATTACCGTTTTGGCGACGGTTGCGTTTTTCACCGTATTTTTTGCTGTTGTTGATTTAGGAATTTCAGAGCTAGTTCGCTTTATACTTGAATAGCACTAGGATATCCATGGTATAATGAAAGATAACGAACAGAAATAAAGCCCGGTAACGGGTTTTTATTTTGCCTAAAAAAGATATGTTTAGGGAGGGAAGGACGATAGCGTCCCAACAAATGGAAAAGAATTGGTATGTTATTCATACGTACTCAGGTTACGAAAATAAAGTAAAGACGAACTTAGAGAAGCGTGTTGAGTCGATGGGTATGCAAGATAAAATTTTTCGTGTTGTTGTACCTGAGGAAGAAGAGACAGACATAAAAGGTGGAAAAAAGAAAGTAGTAAAAAAGAAAGTATTTCCGGGTTACGTACTTGTAGAAATGATTATGACTGATGACTCTTGGTACGTTGTCCGCAACACCCCAGGAGTAACGGGATTTGTCGGTTCAGCTGGTGCGGGATCGAAGCCGACGCCACTTCTTGAGGAAGAAGTTTCAGCCATTTTAAAACGCATGGGCGTTGACTTAATCGAGCTTGAATTTGATTTTGAATTGAATGAAACTGTTCGTATTAAGGAAGGCCCATTCGCAAAATTCGTTGGAACGATTCAAACAATTGAGATGGACAAACAAAAAGTAACGGTGCTCGTGGATATGTTCGGACGCGAAACACCGGTAGAACTTGACTTTTCCCAAATCGAAAAAATATAATGGTAAACAACTTGCAAACATGCAAGAAAAGTGATAATATTTTAAGGTCAGTATGTCTCAATCATTGAGACGAATGCGATGATTGTTTTCATATATGGAGTGGGAGGGAACATCCCTAATACCACATCACGGACTTAAGGAGGTGTGTCTCGTGGCTAAAAAAGTAATTAAAGTTGTCAAATTGCAAATTCCTGCAGGGAAAGCGAATCCAGCACCACCAGTCGGTCCAGCATTAGGTCAAGCTGGTGTTAACATCATGGGATTCTGTAAAGAATTCAACGCTCGTACAGCTGATCAAGCAGGTTTAATCATTCCTGTTGAAATTACGGTATATGAAGACCGTTCATTTACATTTATTACGAAAACTCCACCTGCTGCTGTATTACTTAAAAAAGCGGCTGGTATCGAGTCTGGTTCTGGTGAGCCAAACCGTAATAAAGTGGCAACAGTAAAGCGCGACAAAGTGCGCGAGATTGCTGAAACAAAAATGCCAGACTTAAACGCGGCGAGCATTGAAGCAGCTATGCGCATGATCGAAGGAACAGCGCGTAGCATGGGTATCGTCATCGAAGACTAATGAAGATCTGGCTGGAAAAGGTTGCGGAAGCGAACTATATAGTTTTCGCAACCTTTATTCGTGGGAGGTCTTTCCGTTAAAACCACAAAAGGAGGAAATAAACATGCCAAAAAGAGGAAAACGTTACTTAGAGGCAGCGAAATTGATTGATCGCTCAACAGCATACGCTGTACAAGAGGCGATCGAGTTAGTGAAAAAGACGAATGTTGCAAAATTTGACGCAACAGTAGAGGTTGCTTTCCGTTTAGGTGTTGATCCGAAGAAAGCGGATCAACAAATTCGTGGTGCAGTTGTACTGCCACATGGTACAGGTAAAGTACGCCGCGTGTTAGTACTTGCGAAAGGTGAAAAAGCGAAAGAAGCAGAAGCTGCAGGTGCGGATTACGTAGGCGACACAGATTACATTAACAAAATCCAACAAGGTTGGTTTGAGTTCGATGTGATCGTTGCTACTCCTGATATGATGGGTGAAGTTGGTAAAATCGGTCGTATTTTAGGGCCAAAAGGATTAATGCCAAACCCTAAAACAGGAACAGTTACGTTCGAAGTTGCCAAAGCGGTTAACGAAATTAAAGCTGGTAAAGTAGAGTACCGCGTTGATAAAGCAGGAAATATCCATGTACCAATCGGTAAAGTATCATTCGATACAGAAAAATTAGTAGAAAACTTCACAACAATTTACGAAACAATCTTAAAAGCGAAACCGGCAGCGGCAAAGGGCACATACGTGAAAAACGTAACAGTTGCTTCAACGATGGGTCCTGGCGTAAAAGTAGATCCTTCTACAGTTGCTGTTGCTCGCTAATATATAGATGTTGACTTTCTAATTGGAATTTAGTAAAATACTCATTGTTTGAAAAAAGGATATCATTTGTACCGTAGACAGTAGGTGCCTCATGCAAGGCTTAATTTCCTACCGAGGTGTTGAGACTGATAAATGAGTGCATGCGTGCACTTTTAGGGGCCTCCATGTCTACGTTGACGTGGAGGCTTTTTATTGGGCGGTATAAGTGGTGTTGAAACTCAACTTCTACAGGAGGTGTTGACATGAGCAGCGTACTTGAACAAAAGCAGCAGCTAGTGGCGGAGATTGCTGAAAAACTTCGCGCGAGCAAGTCAACGATCATCGTTGATTACCGTGGCTTAAATGTCGCTCAAGTTACAGAACTTCGTAAGCAACTTCGCGAAGCGGGCATCGAGTTCAAAGTGTACAAAAACACATTAACTCGTCGTGCTGTTGCTGAGCTAGGCTTAGAAGGTTTAGACGAAACATTAACAGGTCCGAATGCAATTGCATTCAGCAATGAAGATGTCGTTGCTCCTGCGAAAATTTTGAACGAATTCGCGAAAAAGAACGAAGCGTTAAAAATTAAAGCAGGTATCATCGAAGGTAACGTAGCAACGTTTGAAGAAGTTAAGGCACTTGCAGAGCTTCCATCTCGCGAAGGCTTGCTCTCTATGTTGCTTAGCGTTCTTCAAGCACCAATCCGCAACTTTGCTCTCGTTACAAAAGCGGTTGCTGAGAAGAAAGAAGAGCAAGGTGCTTAATTTCCGAATCGTCTAAAATTAAAACATTAAGGAGGAAGATCGATCATGACTAAAGAACAAATCATTGAAGCGGTTAAAAATATGACTGTTTTAGAATTAAACGACTTAGTAAAAGCAATTGAAGAAGAGTTTGGTGTAACTGCTGCTGCTCCTGTAGTAGTTGCTGGCGGTGCTGCTGGTGCTGCTGCTGAAGAAAAAACTGAATTCGACGTAATCCTTGCGGATGGCGGTGCGCAAAAAATTAAAGTTATTAAAGTTGTGCGCGAACTTACTGGTCTTGGCTTAAAAGAAGCAAAAGACTTAGTAGACAACACTCCAAAGCCAGTTAAAGAAGGCGTTTCTAAAGAAGAAGCTGAAGAAATCAAAGCGAAACTTGAAGAAGCTGGCGCGAAAGTTGAAATTAAGTAATGATGTAGGGAAGCTCGCTCGTAGTAGCGAGCTTCTTTGTATTTTCATGTTCATTCGTTTACAATGAAAGAAAGAGAGGTGAGTGTGATGGTTGATCATTACTATACGGAGCGACCAAATGTAGAGAGTAAACCGTTTCAATGGACGTATATGCTACGAGGGCATCAATTTTTATTTACAGTCGATCAAGGGGTGTTTTCGAAAAAAGAAGTGGATTTTGGTTCGCGGTTATTAATTGAGACGTTTGTTGAGCCAACTGTGCCGGGGAATATTCTTGACGTCGGATGTGGGTATGGGCCGATCGGTTTAGCGCTTGCGAAAAATTTCCCGCACCGAATGGTAGATATGATCGATGTGAACGAACGAGCGATTGAGTTGGCGGAGAAGAACAAGCGGCAAAACAAAATTGAAAACGCGCGAATTTACATAAGTAATTTATTTGAACGAGTTGAAGGACAGTTTGCGGCGATTGTTACAAACCCACCGATTCGCGCTGGCAAGGCGGTTGTCCATGCTATTTTTGAACAAAGTGCAAACTATCTTCTTCCCAAGGGGGAGCTTTGGGTTGTTATTCAAAAAAAACAAGGAGCTCCATCTGCATTAGAGAAGTTAAACATGATCTTTGCTCAAGTTGATGTTGTTGAAAAGAAAAAAGGTTACTTTATTATTCGGGCACAAAAAGCTTGACGCCTAAACCTCTTTATGATATCATTATAAAATGCTAAATGTGTATTTTTTTAGTTTACGTATGCTGTGTATGCATGTATAATTTTAGTTTTAAAGGAAAAACTTATAAAATATATAATAGGTCAAACATGTGGTTTTCTTATAAGAAACCATTTCTTTTTTGTCTTACGACAAGTTATTAATGTTTGATTTGAGGGGTGAATCAGTTGACAGGTCAACTAGTTCAATACGGACGACACCGCCAACGAAGAAGTTATGCGCGCATTAGTGAGGTGTTGGAACTACCGAACTTAATTGAAATTCAAACTTCTTCCTACCAGTGGTTTCTCGACGAAGGATTGCGTGAAATGTTTCAAGATATTTCACCGATCGAAGATTTTACAGGAAATTTGTCACTAGAATTTATTGATTACAGCTTAGGAGAGCCGAAGTACTCTGTTGAAGAGTCGAAAGAACGCGACGTTACATACGCGGCACCGCTTCGGGTCAAAGTGCGCCTCATCAACAAGGAAACAGGCGAAGTAAAAGAACAAGATGTATTTATGGGAGACTTCCCGTTAATGACAGAAACAGGAACATTCATCATTAATGGTGCTGAACGCGTTATCGTTTCACAGCTTGTTCGTTCACCGAGCGTGTACTACAGCGACAAAGTGGATAAAAATGGAAAGCGCGGGTTTACGGCCACTGTTATTCCGAACCGCGGCGCATGGCTAGAATACGAAACAGACGCAAAAGACGTTGTTTACGTTCGTATCGATCGTACGCGTAAGTTGCCTGTAACTGTATTGTTGCGAGCGCTAGGTTTTGGCTCAGACCAAGAGATTGTCGATTTGCTTGGTGATAATGAGTATATTCGTAACACGTTAGAAAAAGACAATACAGAGAGCACAGAAAAAGCATTGCTTGAAATTTATGAACGGTTACGTCCTGGGGAGCCGCCTACCGTTGAAAATGCAAAAAGCTTGTTGATCTCTCGTTTCTTTGATCCGAAACGATACGATTTGGCGAGTGTAGGTCGTTATAAAATCAACAAAAAGCTTCATATTAAAAACCGTTTATTTGGTCAGCGTTTGGCGGAAACGCTCGTTCATCCAGAAACGGGTGAGGTAATCGCAGAAAAAGGAACTGTTCTTGATCGTAGAACGCTCGACCGCATTTTACCTGAGCTTGAAAAAGGGATTGGTATGCGAAAATACCAACCGCTCGGGGGCGTTGTCGAAGATGAATTTGCTTTGCAAGCGATCAAAATTTACGCCCCAAATGATCCAGATGGCGAAAAAGTCATCACGGTCATTAGCAACGGATACATTCCGGAAACGGTAAAACATATTACCCCTGCGGATATTATTGCATCCATTAGCTACTTCTTTAACTTATTGCATGGGGTCGGTGATACGGACGATATCGACCATTTAGGAAACCGTCGACTTCGTTCTGTTGGCGAGTTGTTGCAAAATCAGTTCCGAATTGGTCTTTCGCGCATGGAGCGCGTCGTTCGCGAACGGATGTCCATTCAAGATACTAACACAATTACGCCACAGCAACTCATTAACATTCGTCCGGTAATTGCGGCGATTAAAGAGTTTTTTGGAAGCTCGCAATTATCGCAATTCATGGATCAAACAAACCCGCTTGCAGAGCTGACACATAAACGCCGTCTGTCTGCGCTTGGTCCAGGTGGTTTAACGCGTGAACGTGCTGGTTTTGAAGTGCGTGACGTTCACTATTCGCACTACGGGCGCATGTGTCCAATTGAAACGCCGGAAGGTCCAAACATCGGGTTGATCAACTCGCTTTCGACATATGCGAAAGTTAATAAATTTGGCTTTATTGAAACGCCTTACCGTCGTGTTGATCCTGAAACAGGAAAAGTAACGGATCAAATTGACTATTTAACAGCGGATGAGGAAGATAATTACGTCGTTGCTCAAGCGAACGTTCCAATTGCGGAAGATGGAACGTTTTTAGAGGAAAACGTCGTTGCTCGCTTCCGTGGTGAAAATATTGTTGTTAAGCGCGATCGCGTTGACTATGTAGACGTTTCACCAAAACAAGTTGTGTCAGTTGCGACTGCATGCATTCCATTCTTAGAAAACGATGACTCGAACCGCGCGCTCATGGGTGCGAACATGCAACGTCAAGCTGTTCCACTTATGCAGCCTGAAGCGCCAATTGTCGGTACGGGAATGGAATATGTCGCAGCGAAAGATTCCGGTGCCGCAGTAATTTGTAAACATCGCGGGATCGTGGAGCGAGTAGAGGCGAAAGAGATTTGGGTGCGCCGTTTAATCGAAGTTGATGGAAAAGAAGTAAAAGGCGATTTAGATAAATATCGTTTGTTGAAATTTGTTCGTTCAAACCAAGGAACATGTTACAACCAACGTCCAATCGTCAAAGCAGGCGATATCGTTGAGAAAGGCGAAATTTTAGCGGACGGTCCATCCATGGAAAAAGGTGAGTTAGCGCTTGGGCGTAACGTGCTTGTCGCGTTTATGACGTGGGACGGATACAACTACGAAGACGCGATCATTATGAGTGAGCGTCTTGTAAAAGATGATGTGTACACGTCTATCCATATCGAGGAATACGAATCTGAAGCGCGCGATACAAAGCTCGGTCCGGAAGAAATTACGCGCGATATTCCAAACGTTGGTGAAGATGCGCTTCGTAACTTAGATGAACGCGGTATTGTCCGCATCGGTGCAGAAGTAAAAGATGGAGACTTGCTTGTCGGTAAAGTTACTCCAAAAGGTGTTACGGAGTTAACTGCAGAAGAGCGCCTATTACATGCTATCTTTGGCGAGAAAGCACGTGAAGTTCGAGATACATCTTTACGCGTACCACATGGTGGGGGCGGAATTGTCCTTGATGTAAAAGTATTTAACCGCGAAGATGGTGACGAGTTGCCGCCAGGTGTAAACCAGCTTGTTCGCGTGTACATTGTACAAAAGCGGAAAATTTCTGAAGGTGACAAAATGGCGGGACGCCATGGAAACAAAGGGGTCATCTCGCGCATTTTACCTGAAGAAGATATGCCGTTTTTACCGGATGGCACCCCAGTGGACATTATGTTAAACCCACTAGGCGTACCTTCACGTATGAACATCGGGCAAGTATTTGAGTTACATCTCGGAATGGCAGCAAGAAAACTCGGGCTTCATGTTGCTTCACCTGTATTCGACGGTGCCAATGAAGAAGATGTATGGACAACTTTAGAGGAAGCAGGAATGGCACGCGATGCCAAAACGGTTTTATATGACGGACGTACTGGAGAGCCGTTTGACAACCGTGTTTCTGTCGGTATTATGTACATGATTAAGCTCGCACACATGGTTGACGATAAGTTGCATGCTCGTTCGACAGGTCCATATTCACTCGTTACACAACAGCCACTCGGAGGAAAAGCACAATTTGGTGGTCAACGTTTCGGTGAAATGGAAGTATGGGCGCTTGAAGCGTACGGAGCGGCTTACACGTTACAAGAAATTTTAACAGTCAAATCGGACGACGTCGTTGGTCGTGTGAAAACGTACGAAGCGATCGTGAAAGGTGAAAACGTCCCAGAACCAGGCGTTCCGGAATCGTTCAAAGTATTAATTAAGGAATTACAAAGCTTAGGTATGGATGTCACAGTTTTATCGAGTGACGAAAAAGAAATTAGCATGGAGAATTTCGGGGAAGATGATGACGTTCCACCAGTTGACATCATCCCACCTACAGATGAGTCAGCCAAAGAAGATGAAGGCGTCGTTGTGAAAGAATAGCGTGTTGACATAAGGGTAAAACCTGGATATTAAAAGGGAGGTAGGCCCCTTGTTAGATGTAAATAAGTTTGAATATATGAAGATCGGACTCGCTTCACCCGAGAAAATTCGTTCTTGGTCGTATGGTGAAGTTAAAAAACCAGAAACGATTAACTATCGAACATTAAAACCAGAGAAAGACGGACTATTTTGCGAACGCATTTTTGGTCCGACGAAAGACTGGGAATGTCATTGTGGAAAGTATAAGCGCGTTCGTTATAAAGGTGTCGTTTGTGATCGATGCGGTGTGGAAGTTACGCGAGCAAAAGTTCGTCGTGAGCGCATGGGTCATATTGAACTAGCAGCCCCTGTTTCACATATTTGGTATTTTAAAGGAATTCCTAGCCGCATGGGACTTGTGTTAGACATGTCCCCTCGCGCGCTAGAAGAAGTCATTTATTTTGCATCTTATGTCGTGACTGATCCGGGTGATACGCCATTAGAAAAGAAACAATTGCTTTCTGAAAAAGAGTATCGCGCGTATCGTGAAAAGTACGGGAACTCATTCCAAGCTTTGATGGGTGCAGAAGCGATTAAAAAGCTTCTGCAAGACATCGATCTTGAAAAAGAAGTAGAGACGTTAAAGGAAGAATTGAAGACGGCACAAGGGCAGCGTCGGGCTCGCACAATTAAACGTCTCGAAGTGCTAGAGGCTTTTCGCAACTCTGGCAACGACCCGTCTTGGATGGTATTGGACGTTTTACCGGTCATTCCACCGGAGTTGCGCCCGATGGTCCAATTGGATGGTGGACGTTTTGCGACGTCAGATTTGAACGATTTATATCGTCGAGTAATTAACCGAAACAATCGTCTAAAACGTCTGTTGGATCTTGGCGCACCAAACATTATCGTTCAAAACGAAAAGCGAATGCTTCAAGAGGCGGTTGATGCGTTAATTGACAATGGTCGCCGCGGTCGCCCTGTTACAGGGCCAGGAAACCGTCCGCTGAAGTCACTGTCGCACATGTTGAAAGGAAAGCAAGGACGTTTCCGTCAAAACTTGCTCGGTAAGCGTGTTGACTATTCTGGACGTTCCGTTATCGTTGTTGGGCCAAACTTAAAAATGTATCAATGTGGTTTGCCGAAAGAAATGGCGCTTGAGTTGTTTAAGCCGTTTGTAATGAAAGAGTTAGTAGAGCGCGGTTTAGCGCACAACATTAAAAGCGCGAAGCGAAAAATCGAGCGCGTTCATCCAGAAGTTTGGGATGTGTTAGAGTCTGTTATTAAAGAACATCCGGTACTATTAAACCGTGCACCGACTCTTCACCGTCTTGGAATCCAGGCGTTCGAGCCAACGCTTGTAGAAGGTCGTGCCATTCGCTTACATCCGCTCGTATGTACTGCGTACAACGCGGATTTTGACGGTGACCAAATGGCTGTTCACGTGCCGCTTTCAGCAGAAGCGCAAGCTGAAGCACGTCTACTTATGCTAGCAGCGCAAAACATTTTGAATCCGAAAGATGGAAAGCCGGTCGTTACTCCTTCACAGGACATGGTTTTAGGAAACTACTATTTAACGATGGAGCGTGAAGGGGCAGTCGGAGAAGGAATGGTATTCAAAGACACAGACGAAGCGTTGTTAGCATATCATAACGGTTATGTTCATTTGCATACACGCATCGCCGTTCATGCAGGTTCGTTGAAAAACGAAACATTTACAGAAGAGCAAAACAATAAGTTACTCGTAACGACTGTCGGGAAATTGATCTTTAATGAAATTTTGCCGAAGTCATTCCCTTATATTAATGAGCCGACGCAAGAAAACATTGAAGAACGAACACCGAATAAGTATTTCCTAGATAAAGGTGTGAACGTGAAAGAAGAAATTCGCAAGCGTCCGCTCGTTCCACCGTTTAAGAAGAAAATTCTTGGTAACATCATTGCGGAAGTATTTAAACGCTTTAAAATTACAGAGACATCCAAAATGCTTGACCGCATGAAGGATCTTGGATTCAAGTATTCGACGAAAGCCGGTATTACAATCGGGGTAGCTGACATCGTTGTCTTGTCTGAAAAACAAGAAATTTTAGAAGAAGCACAAGCGAAAGTTGATATGGTATTAAAACAATTTAGACGCGGTTTAATTACTGATGAAGAGCGTTATGAGCGTGTCATTTCGATTTGGAGTGCGGCGAAAGATAAAATTCAAGGTCGTCTAATGGAGTCGCTTGATAAGCGAAATCCGATTTTCATGATGAGTGACTCCGGAGCCCGTGGTAACGCATCGAACTTTACGCAGCTTGCAGGTATGCGCGGGTTAATGGCGAACCCAGCCGGGCGCATTATTGAACTTCCGATTAAGTCTTCGTTCCGTGAAGGATTAACGGTACTTGAATATTTCATTTCAACGCACGGAGCGCGTAAAGGTCTTGCTGACACGGCGTTGAAAACAGCCGACTCTGGTTATTTAACGCGCCGTCTCGTAGACGTTGCGCAAGACGTCATCATTCGTGAAGACGATTGCGGTACAGATCGAGGCACGTTAATTTGTGCGTTAAAAGACGGTACGGAAGTCATTGTAAAACTCGAAGATCGCCTTGTGGGACGTTATGCACGAAAAACGGTAAAACATCCAGAAACAGGCGAAGTGCTTGTGCGTGAAAATGAAATGATTACAGAAGACATCGCAAACGCCATTGTAAAAGCTGGAATTGAAGAAGTGTGGATTCGTTCTGCATTTACATGTAATACGCGTCACGGTGTATGTAAAAAATGTTACGGACGCAACTTGGCGACGGGCGCAGAAGTTGAGGTTGGTGAAGCGGTCGGTATTATCGCAGCCCAATCGATCGGTGAACCAGGTACACAGCTTACAATGCGTACGTTCCACACAGGCGGGGTAGCAGGAGACGATATTACACAAGGTTTACCGCGCGTACAGGAGTTATTTGAAGCGCGGAATCCGAAAGGTCAGGCGGTTATTTCGGAAATTGACGGCGTTGTCGCGGCAATTAATGAAACACGCGATCGTCAGCGTGAAATCGTCGTTCAAGGTGAAGTTGAGACGCGGACGTATACGACTCCTTATAGCGCACGTCTTAAAGTACAGGAAGGACAGAAAGTTGAACGCGGTCAAGAACTAACGGAAGGTTCAATCGACCCGAAAGAACTATTGAGAGTCAAGGATATGAATGCTGTTCAAGAGTACTTGTTGCGTGAAGTACAAAAAGTATATCGCATGCAAGGGGTAGAAATTAGCGATAAACATATTGAAGTCATGGTTCGCCAGATGCTTCGTAAAGTTCGCGTCATCGATGCAGGCGATACAGACTTGTTGCCAGGTACACTACTTGACATCCATCAATTTACGGATGCGAATACAAAAGTATTGTTGGAGGGCAAACGTCCGGCGACAGCTCGTTCTGTGCTACTTGGAATTACAAAAGCATCACTTGAAACAGATTCGTTCTTGTCTGCAGCTTCATTCCAAGAGACGACACGTGTCTTAACGGATGCGGCAATTAAAGGAAAACGTGATGAATTGCTAGGATTAAAAGAAAACGTCATTATCGGTAAACTTGTTCCGGCAGGGACAGGAATGGCACGCTATCGTAAAGCAAAGCCAATCATTAAAACGAGTAAAGATGAAGATGTTGTCACAACGAAATAATGATCAACCTATTGCTAGCGTCGTTTTGCTAGCAATAGGTTGAAAAAATATTAGTTGACAGAGCTCTTAGAAAGTGATAGCATAATAAAGGTGTTCCGAAACCTGTCACTTTGGAGGATATGTTACATGTCTTATGAAAAAGTCGCACAGGCTAAACAAATTATTGTAGGAACGAAACAAACAGTGCGAGCTCTGAAAGGTGGAAAGGTACGTGAAGTTGTGATCGCTGAAGATGCGGATGAAACGATTGTCCGAAAAGTCGTAGAGGCGGCAAATGCAGCGCATGTACCTGTATGTAAAGTGGACTCGATGAAAAAACTCGGGAAAGCTTGTAAAATCGAAGTAGGAGCTGCAGCTGTTGCGATTATTCGTTAAAAACTGTTTTTGTGGGTTACTACAAAAACTTTGTTTTTGCATAAAAATGAGCCACCTGGATGTGTGGGCTTGAATTTGATTATGAAGGGAGGAAATTTACCATGCCTACAATTAACCAGCTTGTACGTAAAGGTCGTACAAAAAAGGTAGTGAAATCTAAATCACCTGCGTTAAATAAAGGGTATAACAGCTTCAAAAAAGTTCAAACAACTGTTTACTCTCCGCAAAAACGTGGAGTATGTACACGTGTAGGTACAATGACACCAAAGAAGCCAAACTCTGCGCTTCGTAAATATGCCCGTGTACGTTTATCTAACGGTATCGAGGTAACTGCATACATCCCAGGTATCGGTCACAACTTACAAGAACACAGCGTTGTATTAATTCGCGGTGGACGTGTAAAAGACTTACCAGGGGTACGTTACCACATCGTCCGCGGTGCTTTAGATACAGCAGGTGTAGCGAACCGTATGCAAGGTCGTTCTAAATACGGTGCGAAAAAACCAAAAGCAGCTAAGAAATAATATTCGACATCTTTTGTTGATTTTTACTGAAAGGAGGAAAAAATATGCCACGTAAAGGTCCGGTTCCTAAACGAGATGTGTTACCAGATCCAATTTACAATTCAAAGCTAGTTACACGTTTAATCAATAAAATTATGATTGACGGTAAAAAAGGTAAAGCACAAAAAATTCTTTACACAGCGTTCGATATCATTCGTGAGCGCACAGGTAAAGATCCAATGGAAGTGTTTGAGCAAGCGTTGAAAAACGTTATGCCAGTTCTTGAAGTTCGCGCACGCCGTGTTGGTGGTGCAAACTATCAAGTTCCTGTTGAGGTGCGTCCAGAGCGCCGTACAACATTAGGTCTTCGTTGGCTCGTGAACTACGCTCGTCTTCGTGGAGAAAAAACGATGGAAGAGCGTTTAGCGAACGAAATCATGGATGCTGCAAACAACACAGGTGCAGCTGTGAAGAAACGCGAAGATACGCACAAAATGGCAGAAGCAAACAAGGCGTTTGCGCACTATCGCTGGTAATTTTTTCTGTTAAATTAAGAATAGGTGAGAGCGATGCGGTTGAAACTAAAAAAGCATGCCCATCGCTCATTCGCCTATATTCCTATATGCAAATAAAATTACGATACTTCATTTAAGGAAGGAGAAAAAATCCATATGGCAAGACAGTTCTCCTTGGAAAACACTCGCAATATTGGAATCATGGCTCATATTGACGCCGGTAAAACAACAACGACAGAGCGTATCCTTTTCTATACAGGACGCGTTCATAAAATCGGTGAAGTTCATGAGGGCGCAGCGACGATGGACTGGATGGAGCAAGAACAAGAACGCGGAATTACAATTACGTCCGCGGCAACAACAGCTCAATGGAAAGGCCATCGTATTAACATCATCGATACACCTGGACACGTCGACTTCACAGTAGAAGTTGAGCGTTCATTGCGTGTATTGGACGGTGCAGTAGCTGTACTAGACGCACAATCAGGCGTAGAGCCACAAACAGAGACAGTATGGCGCCAAGCGACTACATACGGTGTTCCACGTATCGTTTTCGTTAACAAAATGGACAAGATTGGCGCAGATTTCTTATACTCTGTTAAAACGCTTCATGATCGTTTACAAGCGAATGCGCACCCTGTTCAACTGCCGATCGGTGCAGAAGATCAATTTACAGGTATTATCGACCTCGTTGAAATGTGCGCATATCACTATCACGATGAATTAGGAAAAAATATCGAGCGTATTGAAATTCCTGAAGACTATCGTGATATGGCTGAAGAATATCGCGGCAAATTAATTGAAGCTGTTGCAGAGCTTGACGAAGAATTAATGATGAAATATTTAGAAGGGGAAGAGATTACAAAAGAAGAATTGAAAGCTGCAATTCGTAAAGCCACAGTTTCTGTGCAATTCTTCCCAGTATTTTGTGGTTCTGCATTCAAAAACAAAGGTGTTCAATTAATGCTTGACGGCGTAGTTGACTACTTACCGTCTCCAGTTGATATTCCTGCGATTAAAGGAACTGTTCCTGATACAGAAGAGGAAACAGTTCGTGAAGCGCGTGATGACGCTCCGTTTGCAGCGTTAGCGTTCAAAATTATGACAGACCCTTATGTTGGTAAGTTGACGTTCTTCCGCGTATACTCTGGAACATTAAACTCTGGTTCATACGTGTTGAACTCAACAAAACGTAAGCGTGAACGTATCGGTCGTATTCTGCAAATGCACGCAAACCACCGCGAAGAAATCGCGCAAGTGTACGCAGGTGACATTGCGGCAGCTGTAGGTTTAAAAGATACAACAACTGGTGATACGCTGTGTGATGAAAAAGACCCAGTCATCTTGGAGTCTATGCAATTCCCAGAGCCAGTTATTCAAATCGCGATCGAACCGAAGTCGAAAGCTGACCAAGATAAGATGAGCACAGCGTTACAAAAACTTCAAGAAGAAGACCCTACATTCCGTGCTTGGACAGATCAAGAAACAGGTCAGACAATCATCGCGGGTATGGGTGAGCTTCACCTTGACATCATCGTTGACCGTATGCGTCGTGAGTTTAAGGTAGAAGCAAACGTTGGTGCTCCACAAGTTGCGTACCGCGAAACATTCCGTAAGTCGGCACAAGTTGAAGGGAAATTTGTGCGCCAGTCTGGTGGTCGCGGTCAATACGGTCACGTTTGGATCGAGTTCTCACCAAACGAAGAAGGAAAAGGCTTCGAATTCGAAAACGCGATCGTTGGTGGGGTTGTTCCGAAAGAATACATTCCTGCCATCCAAGCAGGTCTTGAAGATGCAATGCAAAATGGTGTCCTTGCAGGATATCCAGTTGTCGACATTAAAGCGAAATTGTTCGACGGTTCTTACCACGATGTTGACTCAAGTGAAATGGCGTTCAAGATCGCTGCTTCTATGGCGTTGAAAAACGCAGCGGCAAAATGTGACCCTGTATTGCTTGAGCCAATCATGAAAGTAGAAGTCATCGTCCCTGAAGAATATTTAGGTGACATTATGGGTGACATCACTTCTCGTCGCGGTCGCGTCGAAGGTATGGAAGCTCGCGGTAACGCACAAGTTGTTCGCGCGATGGTTCCACTTTCTGAAATGTTTGGATACGCAACTTCATTGCGTTCAAATACACAAGGTCGCGGAACGTTCACAATGGTATTTGACCATTATGAAGAAGTTCCGAAGAGCATTGCCGAGGAAATCATCAAAAAAAATAAAGGTGAATAATTGATTTTCTAGCATTGTTCAAGTATAAATACTTATGTAAGACTTGGAAGTGGACGTGCCTGTGCACTTTCACTTCCAAGCATTCTATATTCTATACTTAATAAAAAACACTAAGGAGGATATTATAATGGCTAAAGCGAAATTCGAACGTACGAAACCACACGTCAACATTGGTACAATCGGCCACGTTGACCATGGTAAAACAACTTTAACAGCTGCAATCACAACAGTTCTTGCGAAACAAGGTAAAGCAGAAGCACGCGCATATGACCAAATCGACGCTGCTCCAGAAGAGCGTGAGCGCGGAATTACGATCTCAACTGCACACGTTGAGTACGAAACTGACAACCGTCACTATGCACACGTTGACTGCCCAGGTCACGCTGACTACGTGAAAAACATGATCACAGGTGCTGCGCAAATGGACGGCGCGATCCTTGTTGTATCTGCTGCTGACGGTCCAATGCCACAAACTCGTGAGCACATTCTTCTTTCTCGCCAAGTAGGTGTACCTTACATCGTTGTATTCTTAAACAAATGCGACATGGTAGACGATGAAGAACTTTTAGAGCTTGTTGAAATGGAAGTTCGCGATCTATTATCTGAATACGACTTCCCTGGAGACGAAGTTCCTGTAATTAAAGGTTCTGCGTTAAAAGCACTTGAGGGAGATCCAGCTTGGGAAGAAAAAATCATTGAGCTTATGAACGCTGTTGATGAGTACATCCCAACTCCACAACGCGAAATCGATAAACCGTTCATGATGCCAGTTGAGGACGTATTCTCAATCACTGGTCGTGGTACAGTTGCTACTGGTCGCGTTGAGCGCGGTATCTTAAAAGTTGGTGACCAAGTAGAAATCATCGGTCTTTCTGAAGAGCCAAAAGCAACAACTGTTACAGGTGTTGAAATGTTCCGTAAGCTTCTTGACCAAGCTGAAGCTGGTGACAACATCGGTGCGCTTCTTCGCGGTGTTTCTCGTGACGAAGTACAACGCGGTCAAGTATTAGCAAAACCAGGAACAATCACTCCACACACAAAATTTAAAGCACAAGTTTACGTATTAACAAAAGAAGAAGGTGGACGTCATACTCCATTCTTCTCTAACTACCGTCCACAATTCTACTTCCGTACAACGGACGTAACAGGTATCATCCAACTTCCAGAAGGTGTTGAGATGGTAATGCCTGGTGACAACATCGAAATGACAGTAGAATTAATCGCGCCAATCGCGATCGAAGAAGGTACAAAATTCTCGATCCGTGAAGGTGGACGTACAGTAGGTGCAGGTTCTGTATCTGAAATCATCGAGTAATCGATAAAGTGGTCTAGCTTGCTGCTAGACCACTTATTTTTGTTCCATTGAAAATGCGTGACGAAATATGTATAATAGGAAAGGCAGTTTGTTTAGAAAAGAAATAAAAAACTTGCATTAGGCATGAAAATTATATATAATAATAAACGTTGGTCTTTGACTGCGATGAAGTGGAAGGTTGCTGACACACCCGGCCGCTTTGCCATGGCGAGTGTGAAGGAAATTTCCATGGAGAATGTCTATTTTAAAAATAGGCGAAGAAGGAGGGAAAATAATGGCAAAAGAAAAAATTCGTATTCGTTTAAAAGCGTATGATCATCGGATTCTTGATCAATCTGCTGAGAAAATTGTGGAAACTGCAAAGCGTTCAGGCGCGACTGTATCTGGACCGATTCCGTTACCAACTGAAAAAACGGTGTACACGATCTTACGTGCGGTTCATAAATACAAAGACTCTCGTGAGCAGTTCGAAATGCGCACACATAAACGCTTAATTGATATCGTCAATCCGACTCCACAAACAGTAGATTCTTTAATGCGTTTAGACTTACCGTCTGGTGTCGATATTGAAATCAAGTTGTAATTGCGATATAGGAGGTGTGAAAGATGAAAGGAATCTTAGGAAGAAAAATCGGCATGACTCAAGTATTCGCTGAAAACGGAGATCTTATTCCTGTAACAGTTATTCAAGCGACTCCAAACGTAGTTCTTCAAAAGAAAACGATTGAAAACGACGGTTATGAAGCGATTCAATTAGGTTTTGAAGACTTGCGTGAAAAATTAGCGAACAAACCACAAAAAGGTCATGCTGCAAAGGCGAACACCACACCTAAGCGCTTCATTCGTGAAATTCGTGGTGTAAATCTTGCGGAATATGAAGTAGGTCAAGAGGTAAAAGTTGATATTTTCAACGAAGGTGAAATCGTTGATGTAACAGGCACATCGAAAGGTAAAGGTTTCCAAGGTGCAATTAAACGTCATGGACAATCTCGTGGACCGATGGCTCACGGTTCTCGTTATCATCGTCGTCCTGGTTCAATGGGTCCGATCGCTCCAAACCGTGTATTTAAATCTAAAGAGCTTCCGGGTCGCATGGGTGGCGAGCGTGTAACGGTGCAAAACTTAAAAGTTGTAAAAGTGGATCCAGAACGCAACTTAATTTTAATTAAAGGAAATGTACCAGGTCCGAACAAAGGGCTTGTTATTATTAAAAGCGCGGTTAAAGCGAAATAATTTCTTTAAGAAAGGAGGAATTACCCAATGCCAAAAGTAGCATTGTATAACCAAAACGGAGAAAACATCGGTGAAATTGAATTAAACGATGCCGTATTTGGTATTGAACCGAACAAACATGTGTTATTTGAAGCGGTAATTATGCAACGTGCTTCCTTGCGTCAAGGAACTCATAAAACAAAAAATCGTGCAGAAGTGAGCGGCGGTGGCCGTAAACCATGGCGTCAAAAAGGTACTGGACGCGCTCGTCAAGGATCGATTCGTTCTCCACAATGGCGTGGTGGTGGTATTGTATTTGGTCCAGTTCCACGTAGCTACAGCTACAAACTTCCTAAAAAAGTTCGTCGCTTAGCCATTAAATCAGCTTTATCTTCAAAGGTGCTTGAAAACAACATCGTTGTGTTAGATAACCTAGCGCTTGAAGCACCAAAAACAAAAGAAATGGTTAAAATTTTAAACAATCTTTCTGTTGATCGCAAAGCGTTAATTGTAACAGCTGATGCAAACGAGAACGTGATCCTTTCAGCTCGTAACATCCCAGGAGTGACAGTTGTAACAGCGAGCGGCATCAACGTTCTTGATGTACTCAACCACGACAAGCTTGTCATTACGAAAGCTGCTGTGGAAAAAGTAGAGGAGGTGCTTGCATAATGAAAGATCCTCGCGATATTATTAAGCGCCCCGTCATTACTGAACGTTCAACAGAGTTGATGACTGAGAAAAAATATACGTTCGAAGTTGATGTGAAAGCGAACAAAACAGAAGTAAAAGACGCAATTGAGGCGATCTTCGGCGTAAAAGTAGCGAAGGTCAACATTATGAACTATAAAGGAAAGTTCAAACGCGTCGGTCGTTATAGCGGATTAACAAATCGTCGCCGCAAAGCGATTGTAACATTAACGCCAGACAGCAAAGAGATCGAACTATTTGAAGTATAAGTTTAAAAGTGAAGGAGGGAAACGGACATGGCGATTAAAAAATATAAGCCAACGTCTAACGGTCGTCGTGGTATGACGGTTTTAGACTTCTCTGAGCTTACAACAGATAAGCCGGAAAAATCGTTGCTTGCGCCTTTAAAGAAAAAAGGCGGTCGTAACAACCAAGGTAAACTGACTGTTCGTCACCAAGGTGGCGGTCATAAACGTCAATACCGTATTATTGACTTCAAACGTGATAAAGATGGCATTCCAGGACGCGTTGCTACAATCGAATACGATCCAAACCGTTCTGCGAACATCGCGTTAATTCATTACGCAGATGGTGAAAAGCGTTACATTATCGCTCCGAAAAACTTAGAAGTTGGCATGGAAGTCATGTCAGGTCCAGATGCGGATATTAAAGTAGGTAATGCATTACCTTTAGCAAACATTCCAGTTGGTACAGTAATTCACAACATTGAGTTGAAACCTGGTAAAGGTGGACAATTAGTGCGTGCTGCAGGTACATCTGCGCAAGTGTTAGGTAAAGAGGGTAAATATGTACTTGTTCGTTTATCTTCAGGTGAAGTTCGTATGATTTTAGCAACTTGCCGCGCGACAGTCGGTCAAGTTGGTAACGAACAACATGAGCTTGTGAACATCGGTAAAGCTGGACGCGCTCGTTGGTTAGGTATTCGTCCGACAGTTCGCGGTTCTGTTATGAACCCTGTTGATCACCCACATGGTGGTGGTGAAGGTAAAGCACCGATCGGACGTAAGTCTCCAATGACTCCATGGGGTAAACCAACGCTTGGATTCAAAACACGCAAAAAGAAAAACAAATCCGACAAATTTATTGTACGTCGTCGTAAAAAATAACGGGGTTGAGCTACGGTTCAAAAGAACCGTAGAGCAATCACGAAAGGAGGTTCACTTATGGGTCGCAGCTTGAAAAAAGGTCCTTTTTGTGATGATCATTTAATGAAAAAAATTGAGAAATTGAACGAAACTGGACAAAAACAAGTAATCAAAACATGGTCTCGTCGTTCAACTATTTTCCCGCAATTCATCGGTCATACGATCGCTGTTTACGATGGTCGTAAACACGTTCCGGTTTACATCACAGAGGACATGGTTGGTCATAAGCTCGGTGAATTTGCGCCAACGCGCACATACAAAGGCCATGCTGCTGATGATAAGAAAACAAGACGTTAATATGAGAGGAGGCTTTCATTATGCAAGCTAAAGCTGTTGCTAGAACGGTTCGAATTGCTCCTCGTAAAGCTCGCTTAGTCATTGACTTAATTCGAGGAAAGCAAGTAGGTGAAGCAGTTGCCATTCTTCGTCATACGCCAAAAGCTGCTTCTCCAATTATCGAGAAAGTATTAAAATCTGCAGTGGCAAATGCAGAACATAACTATGACATGGACGTTAACAAGCTTGTTGTTACAGAGGCTTATGTGAACGAAGGACCAACATTGAAACGTTTCCGTCCTCGTGCACAAGGTCGTGCGAGCGCAATTAACAAACGCACAAGCCATATCACGATCGTTGTTTCAGAAAAGAAGGAGGGATAATCAGTGGGTCAAAAGGTGAATCCAATCGGTCTTCGCATTGGTATTATCCGTGATTGGGAATCAAGATGGTACGCTGAAAAAGATTATGCGGACCTTTTACACGAAGATCTTAAAATTCGTGAATACCTTACAAAGCGTTTAAGCGATGCAGCTGTTTCTCGCATTGAGATCGAGCGTGCGGCAAACCGTGTGAACATCACTATCCACACAGCGAAACCAGGAATGGTTATCGGTAAAGGTGGATCTGAAGTTGAAGCGCTTCGCAAAGCGTTGAACGAACTAACTGGCAAACGCGTTCATATCAACATCGTTGAAATTAAAAAGCCAGATTTAGAAGCGAAACTTGTTGCAGAAAACATCGCGCGTCAAATTGAAAATCGCGTATCTTTCCGTCGTGCGCAAAAACAAGCGATCCAACGCACAATGCGCGCAGGTGCAAAAGGAATTAAAACGATGGTATCTGGTCGTCTAGGTGGAGCAGATATTGCTCGCTCAGAACATTACAGTGAAGGAACAGTCCCACTTCATACTCTTCGCGCTGACATTGATTACGCAACGGCAGAAGCAGACACAACATACGGAAAAATCGGCGTGAAAGTATGGATTTATCGTGGAGAAGTCCTTCCTGCGAAAAAGAAAACTGAGGAAGGAGGAAATTAATCATGTTAATGCCAAAACGCGTAAAATATCGTCGTGAACATCGCGGTCGTATGAAAGGTCGCGCAAAAGGCGGTACGGAAGTACATTTTGGTGAATACGGTTTACAAGCGTTAGAACCAGCATGGATTACAAACCGTCAAATCGAGGCTGCTCGTCGTGCGATGACTCGTTACATGAGACGTGGCGGTAAAGTATGGATTAAAATTTTCCCTTCAAAGCCATACACAGCAAAACCACTTGAAGTGCGCATGGGTTCCGGTAAAGGTGCTCCAGAAGGTTGGGTAGCTGTTGTTAAACCTGGTAAAGTCATGTTTGAAATCGCTGGGGTTTCTGAAGAAGTAGCACGTGAAGCGTTACGTCTTGCTTCTCATAAACTTCCAATCAAATGTAAATTCGTAAAACGTGAAGAAATTGGTGGTGAATCAAATGAAAGCTAAAGAAATTCGTGAACTTACCACTGCCGAGATTGAACAAAAGATTAAAGCGTTGAAAGAAGAGTTATTCAACCTTCGCTTCCAATTGGCAACAGGTCAATTAGAGAATACAGCTCGTATTCGTGAAGTACGCAAAGCGATTGCGCGTATGAAAACTGTTATTCGCGAAAGAGAGATCGCTGCTAACAAATAATTGATATCGAGAGGAGGTTCGCACAATGAGTGAACGCAACAATCGTAAAGTTCTCGTTGGCCGTGTTGTTTCTGACAAAATGGATAAAACAATCACGGTTCTTGTAGAAACTTATAAAAAGCATCCTCTTTACGGCAAACGCGTAAAGTATTCAAAGAAATATAAAGCGCATGACGAAAACAACGTGGCAAAAGTGGGCGACATCGTAAAAATTATGGAAACACGTCCTCTTTCTGCAACAAAACGTTTCCGTCTTGTTGAAGTGGTTGAAAAAGCTGTAATCATTTAATGAATATGTTCGGTATGATGGATACAAATCCGAAAGGAGGTTTCGTCAATGATTCAACAAGAAACTCGTATGAAAGTTGCTGATAACTCTGGTGCACGTGAAGTGCTTGTTATTAAAGTGCTAGGTGGTTCTGGTCGTCGTTATGCGAATGTGGGCGACATCGTTGTAGCGACTGTTAAAGATGCAACACCAGGTGGCGTTGTTAAAAAAGGTCAAGTTGTTAAAGCGGTTGTCGTTCGTACGAAACGTGGCGTGCGCCGTACAGATGGCTCTTACATTCGCTTTGATGAAAATGCTTGCGTAATCATTCGTGATGACAAGAGCCCACGCGGTACACGTATTTTCGGACCAGTTGCTCGCGAATTGCGTGAAAAAGACTTTATGAAAATCGTTTCTTTAGCTCCAGAAGTGATTTAATGAAAAGGAAAAGCCTTTTAAGGAGGTGCGATTCAGATGCATGTAAAAAAAGGTGATAAAGTACAAGTGATCTCTGGTAAAGATAAAGGCAAACAAGGCGTTATCCTCGCTGCGTTTCCAAAGAAAAACCGAGTGCTTGTTGAAGGTGTGAATATCGTCAAAAAACATGTAAAACCTTCTCAAGCAAATCCACAAGGCGGCATCATCAGCCAAGAGGCGCCAATCCACGTTTCAAACGTAATGCCTCTTGATCCAAAAACAGGATTACCAACTCGTGTTGGATATAAAGTAGTCGACGGTAAAAAAGTTCGCTATGCGAAACGCTCTGGTGAAATTTTAGATAAATAATGAAGTGATTGAGGAAGGGAGGTACTCAAATGAACCGCCTTAAAGAAAAGTATTTGAAAGAAGTTGTTCCTGCTCTTATGAGCAAGTTTAACTATAAATCTGTGATGCAAGTTCCAAAAATCGAAAAAATCGTCATCAACATGGGTGTTGGTGATGCGGTACAAAACGCGAAAGCGTTAGATAACGCTGTAGAAGAACTCGCATTAATTTCTGGTCAAAAACCAGTTGTTACACGCGCGAAAAAATCAATCGCAGGTTTCCGTCTTCGTGAAGGAATGCCAATCGGTGCGAAAGTAACTCTTCGCGGTGAGCGTATGTACGAGTTTTTCGATAAGCTTGTTTCCGTTTCTTTACCGCGCGTGCGCGACTTCCGTGGCGTTTCTAAAAAATCGTTTGACGGACGCGGAAACTACACGTTAGGTGTAAAAGAGCAATTAATTTTCCCAGAAATTGATTACGATAAAGTAAACAAAGTTCGCGGTATGGACATCGTGATCGTTACAACTGCGAAAACAGACGAGGAAGCTCGTGAATTACTTGCATTGCTCGGTATGCCATTCCAAAAATAATCATTCCCATTCGTAAAAAGAGGGAGGCGAAAACGTGGCTAAAAAATCAATGATCGCGAAACAAAAACGCACACCAAAGTTTAAAGTGCAAGCGTACACTCGTTGTGAGCGTTGTGGACGTCCACACTCCGTGTATCGCAAATTTAAACTTTGCCGTATTTGTTTCCGTGAATTAGCGTATAAAGGTCAAATTCCTGGTGTGAAAAAAGCAAGCTGGTAATAAACCCATGAGTTGGGAAGGAGGTAAAACATAATGGTGATGACAGATCCAATTGCAGATATGCTTACTCGCATTCGTAATGCGAACATGGTGCGTCACGAGAAACTTGAAGTTCCTGCTTCAAAAATTAAAAGAGAAATCGCTGAAATTTTAAAGCGTGAAGGTTTCATTCGTGATGTCGAATATATTGAAGATAACAAACAAGGTATTCTTCGTATTTTCTTAAAGTACGGTCCAAACAATGAACGCGTAATTACAGGTCTTAAACGCATTAGCAAACCTGGTTTGCGCGTATATGCAAAAGCGGACGAAGTTCCACGCGTATTGAACGGATTAGGAATTGCAATTCTTTCAACATCTCAAGGTATTTTAACCGACAAAGAAGCACGTCAAAAACGCACTGGCGGCGAAGTGTTAGCATACATTTGGTAATTATTTTGCAACGAATGGAGGTGTAATACATGTCACGTGTTGGTAAAAAACCATTGGAAATTCCAGCTGGTGTTACAGTTACATTAAACGGTAACACAGTTACTGTAAAAGGTCCGAAAGGTGAACTTACTCGTACGTTCCATCCAGATATGATCATTAAATTAGAAGGTAACGTTTTAACAGTTGAGCGTCCAAGCGATGAGAAACATCATCGTGCGCTTCATGGAACGACTCGTAGCTTACTTGCAAACATGGTTGAAGGTGTTTCGAAAGGCTATGAGCGTGCACTTGAGCTTGTCGGTGTCGGTTACCGTGCGACAAAGCAAGGGAAAAAGCTCGTGTTAAGCGTAGGATACTCTCATCCTGTTGAAATTGAGCCTGAAGAAGGACTTGAAATCGAAGTTCCTTCACAAACAAAAATTATTGTTAAAGGTGCGGACAAACAACGCGTTGGTGAATTAGCAGCAAACATTCGTGCCGTTCGTTCACCAGAGCCTTACAAAGGAAAAGGTATTCGTTACGAAGGCGAAGTTGTACGTCGTAAAGAAGGTAAAACTGGTAAGAAATAATGCTGCTTAGGTAAATGAAAGGAGTGACACGAATGATCACTAAGCTTGATAAAAATGCAGTTCGCAAAAAAAGACACGCTCGTGTTCGTCGTAAAGTAGTAGGAACTGCGGAACGTCCACGCTTAAATGTGTTCCGTTCAAACAAACACATTTATGCACAAATCATTGACGATATGAAAGCTGTGACGCTTGTTAGCGCGTCAACATTAGATAAAGATTTCGATTTAGAATCAACGGGCAATGTTGAAGCAGCTCAAAAAGTGGGCGAATTAATTGCTAAACGTGCACTTGAAAAAGGAATTACATCGGTTGTATTTGACCGTGGTGGATATTTATATCATGGACGTGTTAAAGCACTTGCAGACGCTGCTCGTGAAGCTGGATTACAATTCTAATTAAGAAGGAGGGACAGAGATGCGTCGCATTGATCCAAATAAACTTGAACTAGAAGAACGCGTTGTTGCCGTTAACCGCGTAGCTAAAGTTGTAAAAGGTGGACGTCGTTTCCGTTTCGCTGCGTTAGTCGTTGTTGGTGACAAAAACGGTCATGTCGGCTTTGGAACTGGAAAAGCTCAAGAAGTTCCGGATGCAATTCGTAAAGCAATTGAAGATGCGAAGAAAAACTTAATTACTGTACCGATCGTTGGTACAACGATTCCACATGAAGTAATCGGACATTTCGGAGCAGGTGAAATTATTTTAAAACCAGCATCTGAAGGTACAGGAGTTATCGCCGGTGGTCCTGCACGTGCGGTATTAGAGTTAGCAGGCATTAGCGATATTTTATCGAAGTCAATTGGTTCCAACACACCAATCAATATGGTGCGCGCAACAATCGACGGTTTGAAGCAATTAAAACGTGCTGAAGATGTTGCAAAATTGCGCGGTAAAACAGTTGAGGAACTGTTAGGATAAGGGAGGGAAAAATGATGGCGAAAAAATTAGCAATTACCCTCACTCGCAGCGTAATCGGTCGTCCGCAAGACCAACGCGTGACGGTTAAAACATTAGGTTTAAGAAAATTGCATCAAACAGTTATTCATAACGATAATCCAGCCATTCGTGGGATGATCAATAAAGTTTCTCACCTTGTAACAGTAAAAGAATTAGAAGAATAAGGAGGTGCCTAGGCATGAAGCTACATGAATTACAACCAGCACCGGGTTCCCGTAAAGAACGTAACCGTGTTGGTCGTGGTATCGGCTCTGGTAACGGAAAAACTTCTGGTAGAGGACATAAAGGGCAAAACGCTCGCTCTGGCGGCGGTGTACGCATCGGCTTTGAAGGTGGTCAAACACCTTTATTCCGTCGTTTACCAAAACGCGGCTTTACAAACATCCATCGTAAAGAATATGCGATCGTTAATCTCGAAGTGTTAAATCGCTTTGAAGACGGTACGGAAGTGACACCAGAATTGTTGCTTGAAACAGGCGTAGTAAGCAAATTGAAAGCAGGCATCAAAGTTCTTGGAAACGGTGAGCTTACAAAAAAATTAACAGTAAAAGCTCATAAATTCTCTGCTTCTGCAAAAGAAGCAATCGAAGCTGCTGGCGGTACGACTGAGGTGATTTAATGTTTCGAACAATCTCCAATTTTATGCGCGTGGGTGATATAAGAAGAAAAATTGTATTCACCCTTCTTATGCTCATTGTATTTCGCATCGGTACGTTTATTCCTGTACCGGGTGTAAATGCAGATGTGCTAAAAATGCAAGATCAATTCAACGCTTTTGGTGTATTGAACACGTTCGGTGGTGGCGCTCTACAAAACTTTTCTATTTTTGCGATGGGCGTTATGCCATATATTACGGCATCCATCATCGTACAGTTATTACAGATGGATGTTGTTCCTAAATTTACGGAATGGTCGAAGCAAGGGGAAGTAGGCCGCCGTAAACTTGCTCAGTTTACTCGCTATTTTACAATTGTGCTTGGTTTTATCCAGGCGTTTGCTATGTCGTACGGCTTTCATAATATGTCTGATGGTATGCTTATTAAAAACCCAGGCATCTCGACATATTTGCTTATTGCGCTCGTTTTAACAGCTGGAACAGCCTTTTTAATGTGGCTTGGTGAGCAAATTACAGCCAAAGGTGTTGGAAACGGTATATCAGTATTAATTTTTGCAGGGATCGTTTCTAGCATTCCGATGACACTCAATCAAATTTACGTTCAACAATTTGAAAACGCTGGTGACCAGCTGTTTTTACGCATCGTGACAGTAGCGTTAATCGCTTTAGCAGTTGTAGCGGTCATTGTTGGCGTCATTTATATTCAACAAGCGTTTCGGAAAATTCCGATTCAGTATGCGAAGCGATTAGAAGGACGTAGTCCAGTAGGTGGTCATTCGACACACATTCCGTTAAAAGTAAACCCGGCAGGTGTTATTCCGGTTATTTTTGCGGTGTCGTTTATCATTACTCCACCGACGATTGCATCGTTTTTCGGCTCGAATGATGTAACATTGTGGATCAAAAAAGTTTTTGACTACACACAACCAGTTGGTATGCTCATATACGTCGCTTTAATTGTTGCCTTTACGTATTTTTATGCGTTTGTTCAAGTCAATCCAGAACAAATGGCGGACAATTTGAAAAAGCAAGGTGGTTACATTCCAGGCATTCGTCCAGGAAAGAACACGCAAGAATTCATTACACGCGTTTTGTATCGTTTAACTTTCGTTGGGGCTCTATTTTTAGCAGCAATCGCTGTTCTTCCTGTTTTCTTTATCGAGTTCGCTAAACTACCGCCTTCTGCTCAAATTGGAGGAACGAGCTTGCTAATCGTCGTTGGCGTTGCTTTAGAGACGATGAAGCAGCTAGAAAGCCAATTAGTGAAGCGCCATTATAAAGGCTTTATTAAATAAAGAGGTGTTGGGAATTTTATTCCCTCTACCTCATATAGAGAGCTGAGGGGGAGAAATTGATGAATTTAGTATTGATGGGACTGCCGGGAGCTGGAAAAGGCACACAGGCAGAGAAAATCGTTGAGAAATACAAAATTCCTCACATTTCTACTGGGGATATGTTTCGAGCAGCGATGAAAGAGGGAACAGAGCTCGGTTTAAAGGCGAAATCATATATGGATCGCGGTGATCTTGTTCCAGATGAAGTGACAATCGGCATTGTTCGTGAGCGTTTAAGCAAGGACGATTGCCAAAACGGTTTTTTGCTTGATGGGTTTCCGCGAACAGTTGCTCAAGCTGAAGCGTTAGAAACGCTTCTTCAACAATTGAACCGCTCCATCGACTATGTCATTAACATTGAAGTAGACAAAAACATTTTAATGGAACGTTTAACAGGTAGACGCATTTGTAAAGAATGCGGAGCAACGTATCATCTTGTATTTAATCCGCCAGCACAAGTCGGTGTTTGTGATAAATGCGGTGGAGAGTTGTATCAACGTGCAGATGATAACGAAGCGACAGTAGCGAACCGTCTTGAAGTCAATATAAAGCAATCCCAGCCGTTGCTTGATTTTTACGCGGCGAAAGGGTATTTGCGCAACATTGACGGACAACAACATATTGATCAAGTGTTTGCTGACATTTGTGAATTACTTGGGGGCTTACAATAATGATCATTTGCAAAACCCCGCGTGAAATTGAAATTATGCGTGAAGCTGGCCGAATTGTTGCGTTAACTCATCAAGAGTTACAAAAATATATCGAGCCAGGTATAACGACAAAAGAGCTCGATCATATTGCTGAAACGTTTATTCGCAAACATGATGCAATTCCTTCGTTTAAAGGATATAATGGATTTCGTGGGAGCATTTGTACGTCAGTAAACGAGGAGCTCGTTCACGGCGTCCCAGGAGACCGTGTGCTTCGCGAAGGGGACATTATTAGCATCGACATTGGCGTAAAGTACAATGGATATCATGGTGATTCGGCGTGGACATATCCAGTCGGAGCCATTTCAGAAGAGGCGAAAAAGCTTTTAGAAGTGACAGAGCAGTCATTGTATCGTGGATTGGAAGAAGCGAAACCTGGCGCACGGTTAACAAACATTTCCCATGCGATCCAAACATACGTTGAGGCGCATAACTTTTCCGTTGTGCGTGAGTATGTCGGACATGGAATTGGTCAAGACTTACATGAAGATCCGCAAATCCCACATTACGGTCCGCCAAATAAGGGACCGCGGTTAAAGCCAGGCATGGTTCTGTGCATTGAGCCGATGGTGAATGCAGGAACCCGTTATGTTCGCACGTTAGAAGATAATTGGACAGTCGTCACAGTAGATGGCAAGCTTTGTGCTCATTTTGAACATACGATTGCGATTACTGAGGCGGGATATGAAATTTTAACAACACTTTGAACGCTTTAACCTTCTTTGCGGATGCGCATCGTAAGCTGTAAACTGGTCGTGTTAGTTGAACATGTTACTCATTTCAAAAAAGAAGGGAGAGCCGTTCAATGGCGAAAGACGATGTAATTGAAGTGGAAGGTACAGTCGTTGAAACGTTGCCGAATGCGATGTTCCGAGTGGAACTTGAAAATGGTCATACCGTTTTAGCTCACGTTTCAGGTAAAATTCGCATGCATTTTATTCGCATTTTACCAGGTGATAAAGTAACAGTTGAGTTATCACCTTACGATTTAACACGTGGAAGAATTACGTATCGATATAAATAACACTCCGCACGAACAAGGAGGTAAGTTCTCATGAAAGTTAGACCATCTGTAAAACCGATTTGCGAAAAATGCAAAGTTATTCGCAGACGCGGAAAAATTATGGTTATTTGTGAAAATCCAAAGCATAAACAAAAACAAGGATAAAACTTGAGGAGGTGTACAAATCATGGCACGTATTGCAGGTGTAGATATTCCTCGTGACAAACGTGTAGTCATTTCATTAACATACATTTACGGAATCGGTAAAGCAACTGCACAAAAAATCTTAGCAGAGGCTGGCGTATCTGAAGACACTCGCGTTCGCGACTTAACAGAAGAAGAATTAGGGAAAATTCGTGAAATCGTAGATCGCTTGAAGGTAGAAGGAGATCTTCGTCGCGAAGTATCTTTAAACATTAAACGTTTAATGGAGATCGGTTGCTATCGTGGTCTTCGTCATCGTCGCGGATTGCCAGTTCGTGGCCAAAATACGAAAAACAACGCTCGTACACGTAAAGGTCCACGTCGTACAGTAGCGAACAAGAAAAAATAATTAAGTAAAGGAGGTTCATGAACGAATGGCACGTAAAACGAATACGCGTAAACGTCGTGTAAAAAAGAACATTGAATCTGGTATTGCTCATATCCGTTCGACTTTTAACAACACAATCGTCACAATTACAGACGTTCATGGAAATGCAATTTCTTGGTCAAGTGCAGGTGCGTTAGGCTTTAAAGGCTCTCGTAAGTCAACTCCGTTCGCTGCACAAATGGCTGCAGAAGCTGCTGCAAAAGCATCTATGGAGCATGGCATGAAAACTGTTGAAGTAAACGTAAAAGGTCCGGGTGCTGGTCGTGAAGCAGCAATTCGTGCACTTCAAGCGGCTGGGCTAGAAATTACAGCGATCAAAGATGTTACACCGGTTCCACATAACGGATGCCGTCCGCCAAAACGTCGTCGTGTTTAATTTCTCTGTATAGAATTTGCGTATGTGTCAATAATGGGATATAGTCATTCTTACAGGGAAATGAAAAACAGTTGTTGTGCACATTCGGGAACTTATTCATGGGGGAATTTCGATTGAGCTGTCATCGGTTTAATCGGGGTTTCGACGTTTTGAAGGAGGGTTAAAGGAATGTTGGAAATCGAAAAGCCGAAAATCGAAACGGTTGAAATCAGCGAGGATGCCAAATATGGCAAATTCGTCGTTGAACCACTTGAGCGTGGATATGGTACAACTTTGGGTAACTCCTTACGTCGTATCCTGTTATCCTCACTCCCTGGTGCCGCTGTAACATCTGTTCAAATAGATGGTGTATTGCACGAATTTTCAACAATTGATGGCGTCGTGGAAGATGTAACAACGATCATTTTAAATGTTAAAAAGCTAGCGCTAAAAATTTACTCGGACGAAGAAAAGACGCTTGAGATTGATGTACAGGGTGAAGGAGTCGTTACAGCTGCGGATATTACTCACGATAGCGATGTAGAAATTCTCAATCCAGACCTTCATATTGCTACTTTGGCAAAAGACGGTCGTTTGCGCATGAGAATGACAGCGAAGCGCGGGCGTGGGTATACACCAGCTGATGCTAATAAGCGCGAGGATCAACCGATAGGTGTTATCCCGATCGATTCCATTTATACGCCGGTATCGCGCGTATCGTACCAAGTCGAAAATACGCGCGTCGGTCAAATGACAAACTACGACAAGTTAACGATCGACGTGTGGACAGATGGTAGCATCGGCCCGAAAGAAGCAATCTCACTAGGGGCAAAAATTTTAACAGAGCACTTGAACATTTTTGTGAACTTAACAGACGAAGCACAACATGCTGAAATCATGATCGAAAAAGAAGAAGACCAAAAAGAAAAAGTGCTCGAAATGACAATTGAAGAGCTTGATCTTTCTGTTCGTTCGTACAACTGCTTAAAGCGTGCTGGCATCAACACAGTGCAAGAGCTTGCTCAAAAAACGGAAGAAGATATGATGAAAGTGCGCAACTTAGGCCGCAAGTCGCTTGAGGAAGTAAAAGCGAAGCTAGAAGAGCTAGGATTAAGCTTACGTAAAGATGACTAGTTAAGCGTTTGGTTAACTAGGCATTTTCATGTTAAAAGTGAAATAAAGGAGGGACATCACATGTCTTACAGAAAATTAGGACGCACAAGCTCTCAACGTAAAGCATTGCTTCGTGATTTAGTGACAGACTTAATCATTAATGAGCGAATTGAAACAACAGAAGCTCGTGCAAAAGAGTTGCGTTCTGTTGTAGAAAAAATGATTACATTAGGAAAGCGCGGCGATTTGCATGCACGTCGTCAAGCGGCTGCATTCGTTCGCAAAGAAGTAGCAAACACAGAAACAGGTCAAGATGCGATTCAAAAATTGTTCAGCGATATCGCACCACGTTATCAAGACCGTCAAGGTGGTTATACACGCATTATGAAACTTGGACCACGTCGCGGTGACGGTGCGCCAATGGTGATTATTGAACTAGTTTAATATGTTTTTACAAGGGCGAGACAGTTTTTGAACTGGATCTATGCCCTTTTTTTGTTTTCTTTTTTGTAGTAGAGTAGAGAGTAAGAAAATTCAGAAGAGATGAGGAGAGAAACGTGGAAGTTGTAGTACGTGTAGAAGACGTAAGTTTTCAGTATGCAAACGAAAACATATACGCGTTACAAAACATTTCATTCCAAGTGTATAAAGGAGAATGGGTAACAATTGTTGGACATAACGGATCAGGGAAATCGACGCTTGCTAAATTGTTGATTGGCCTATTGCCATCTACGAGTGGAACGATTCACGTATGCGGTATTCCGTTAAATGAAGAAACAGTATGGGACGTTCGAAAACGACTAGGGATTGTTTTCCAAAACCCAGATAACCAATTTGTTGGAACGACTGTCCAAGATGACGTTGCTTTTGGTCTTGAAAATCAAGGGATACAAAAAGATGAGATGTCAAAACGTATAAATGAAGCATTGAAAAAGGTAAAAATGGAAGATTTTATTCATCACGAGCCGCATCGCTTATCAGGTGGACAAAAACAACGTGTCGCCATTGCAAGCGCCATCGCTCTTCAGCCAAATGTCATTATTTTAGATGAGGCGACATCAATGCTTGATCCAAGTGGAAAAAAAGAAGTTCTTCATGTGATGGAATCGCTTCGACGCGAGCATCATATGACAGTCATCTCTATTACTCACGACTTAAACGAAGTCGCAAAAGCTGATCGTGTACTTGTGATGAATAAGGGACGCATCGTGTTAGAAGGGACGCCTGCGCACATTTTTTCATACGGATCGAAATTAGAGCAAATGGGATTAGACTTGCCGTTTTCCCTTCAATTAAGTCAACAATTGAAACAAAAGCATATTCCGCTTACAATGGATCATCTAAATATGGAGGGGTTGGTGAGTGAATTATGGACATTGTATTCCGCGATGTCGAACACCGTTACCAAGTAAATACCCCTTTTGAGAAACGGGCGTTGTACGATATTCATGTTGATATTCGGAGCGGGTCGTATGTCGCCGTGATCGGTCATACAGGATCAGGGAAGTCCACTTTTTTGCAACATTTGAATGGCTTACTCCAGCCGACAAAAGGGACTGTTCATCTCGGGGATTATACAATAACAGCAGGAAAGAAAGAAAAACAGTTAAAGCCTTTGCGAAAAAAAGTAGGAATCGTGTTTCAATTTCCTGAACATCAACTATTTGAAGAAACAGTAGAAAAAGATATTTGCTTCGGTCCGATGAATTTCGGTATGAAAGAAGAAGATGCAAAAGCTCGTGTGCGTGAATGGTTAACACTTGTTGGTTTGTCAGAGGATGTGCGGCATAAATCACCATTTGCTTTAAGTGGGGGACAAATGCGTCGTGTCGCCATCGCAGGCGTTTTGGCGATGGAGCCAGAAGTGCTTGTGTTAGATGAACCGACTGCTGGATTAGATCCTCGTGGTCGAAAAGAAATGATGGAGATGTTCGCTAGCCTTCAACAACAAAAACGGATGACGATTGTGCTCGTCACACATAGTATGGAAGAAGCAGCACGTTATGCCGATGAGATTATCATCATGCATCAAGGGACGATTGTGCGAAGAGGGACGCCGGAGCAAATTTTCCGTCACGTCGATGATTTACTACATCTCGGATTAGATGTACCTGAAACGATATTGTTTCAGCGAGCCATCGAACAAAAATTTGGCGTACAATTCGACGCACCGTGTTTAACGATGGAAGATATCGTTCAATCATTACAAATGCTATTTGCTAGGGTGAAACGCACATGATGAACAGTATGATTATTGGAAAATATGTTCCTGGAGACTCTCTCATCCATCGGCTCGATCCACGTACAAAGCTCATCATGATGTTTATTTACGTCTTTATCGTGTTTCTTGCCAATAACGGGTGGACATATGGGCTATTAACTTGTTTTACGTGCGCCTTATTTGTTTTATCGCGCATTCCAATTACGTTTATGTTAAAAGGTTTAAAACCGATTTTATGGGTCATTGTCTTTACCTTTCTTCTCCATGTTCTATTAACAAAAGAAGGACATGTCGTGTTTCAATGGTTTGGAATCGAAGTGTATGATAAAGGTATTCAACAAGGAGCGTTTATCTCTTTGCGCTTTTTGCTTCTAATCGTTGTAACTACATTATTAACTTTAACAACAACCCCGATTGAAGTGACAGATGGTATGGAGTCGTTACTTTCGCCTTTAAAAAAATGGAATATACCTGTTCATGAGCTGGCGTTAATGATGTCTATTTCCCTTCGTTTCATTCCAACGCTGATGGAAGAAACGGAAAAAATTATGAAAGCTCAAATGGCGCGAGGTGTTGATTTTTCAAGCGGTCCATTATCAGAACGAATGAAAGCGATGACGGCTTTGCTCGTACCTTTATTTATTAGCGCATTTAAGCGCGCAGAAGAACTGGCTGTGGCGATGGAAGTGCGCGGGTATCGCGGAGGGAACTATCGGACAAAATGGCGCGAGTTGACGTGGAAGCGTGCAGATACGGTTTTTATGCTTTTGCTTACCTTATTGGCCATTGCGTTATGTTTACTTCGTTCGTAAAAGGGGCTAAGTTCAGATGACGAGAAGAATAAAATGTATTATTGCGTATGATGGTACACATTTTGCAGGATATCAAATTCAACAACAAAAGCGAACAGTACAAGGGGAGCTTGAACGTGCCCTTTCCATTATTCATAAAGGACAATTCGTTCGCGTACACGCCTCAGGTCGGACGGACGCAACTGTTCATGCACAAGGACAAGTCATTCATTTCGATACACCGCTTGCGATTCCTGATGAAAAGTGGCCAAAAGCGTTAAATGCCCTTCTTCCTGATGACGTGATTGTTAAACAAGCGAGCGAAGTGTCCTCTGCTTTTCATGCTCGGTTTAGCGTGAAAAAGAAGGAATACCGTTATCGCGTATGGACCGGGGAGCGGAATGTGTTTTTGCGTCATTATGCGTATTATTATCCGTATCCACTAAATATAACAGCAATGAATGAAGCGTTACATTATCTTGTCGGGACGCATGATTTTACAAGCTTTTGTTCGGCGAAAACTGAAGTGGATGATAAAGTTCGCACAATTTATGAGGCGGAAATCATCCAAGAAGGAGAAGAGCTCATTTTTCGCCTTGTTGGCAACGGCTTTTTGTACAATATGGTTCGCATCATTGTTGGTACGGTGCTAGAAGTCGGACGTGGGGAGCGGTGCGCACAAGAAATGAAAACAATTTTGCAACAAAGAAATCGGAGTGCTGCAGGGAAGACGGCTCCAGGTCACGGCCTATATTTATGGCACGTTTCGTATGACAACTAATCCAGGTGTAACATTTTCTTGACATTGAGTTAAAGAAGAGATATTATATCATATGGTATGTATTTTAAACCCACGATTAGCCCCGGAATTTAATCGTGTTGAAATAAATATCGCTTGTTTATTTTTTATTTTAGGAGGGAAAACAAATGCGTACGTATATGGCGAAGCCAAACGAAGTAGAACGTAAATGGTACGTTGTTGATGCAGAAGGCAAAACGTTAGGACGTCTTGCTAGTGAAGTTGCTGCAATTTTGCGCGGTAAACATAAACCAACTTACACACCGCACGTTGACACAGGTGATCATGTTATCATCATCAACGCAGAGAAAATTGAGTTAACAGGTAAAAAATTAACAGACAAATTATACTATCGTCATAGCTTACATCCAGGTGGATTAAAGGTAAGAACAGCGCTTGAAATGCGCACAAATTACCCAGAACAAATGCTTGAAAAAGCGATTCGCGGCATGCTTCCAAAAGGTAGCCTTGGTCGTCAAATGTTCAAAAAATTGCACGTTTATCGCGGAAGTGAACATCCGCATCAAGCACAAAAACCAGAAGTTTATGAACTTCGCGGATAATTGATTAAAAGGAGGGCATTATTTTGGCACAGGTACAATACTACGGCACAGGCCGTCGCAAAAGCTCAGTTGCGCGCGTGCGTCTCGTTCCAGGTGAAGGACGCATTATCGTAAATGGTCGTGACATTCGTGATTACGTTCCATACGAGTCATTAGTTGAAGTTGTAAAACAACCACTTGTTTTAACAGAAACATTCGGTAGCTACGATGTACTAGTAAACGTAAGCGGCGGTGGATTCACAGGTCAGGCAGGCGCAATCCGTCATGGCATTGCTCGTGCATTGTTACAAGTTGACCCTGAATATCGTCAAATATTAAAACGTGCAGGCTTGTTAACGCGTGATTCTCGTGTGAAAGAGCGTAAAAAATACGGTCTCAAAGGCGCTCGTCGTGCACCACAATTCTCAAAACGTTAATTTCAACAAATCTCGGCAATTATTTTGCCGAGATTTTTTTTTGTATGTTCCTTTGTCACATGCAAACAATATACATAAGGAGGGACAGCAAAATGGGAATGCTTACATCATTTACAGCGAAGAAATTAGAAAAACAGCTTACTTATGAACGAAACGTATTGCGGGATCTTTCTTATCGTGAATTGTGTAGACGTGTACATACATATTGGCAACGATATATGATTATCTCTCATGTCATTGAAAACATTTGTATTGACGCTGCGGTTGAAGCGTACTTACTCGGGGCGCATTATAGTCGATTTGCATATTACGGCGAGAAAATCGAAACGGTAAAAAGTCGTTGTATAGATGAGTATGAGCAGCTCATTCATGAGCTACATGAGTACATGAAACAGTGGAGAGATGGAATATACGATGTATGTGCTCGCTATATCGACGTATGGTGGGAAGAGGGAATGGAAAAAGGATTGCGTCGTCAAAAGCTTCGTTTAAAATAACCGTTCTAAATTCTTCTCTTGTCCCATATAACATAAATAGTGGGGAGGAGAAGGGATGAAAATACGCGTTATCGTTCTTTTTATCGTTTTTGTCCTTTTGTTACAGTTTTACGTGTTAAGCGATCGCTCGTGGAAAGCATGGAGCTTACCGTTATCAGGGAAGGTAATCATTCTTGACCCAGGGCACGGCGGCCCTGACGGGGGGGCGATTGGGGGAGATGTAATTGAGAAAGAAATAGCTCTTCATGTAGCGCTAAAATTACGTGATTACTTACAACAACAAGGTGCGCTCGTTCAAATGACAAGAGAAGGGGATTACGATTTAGCAAGCAAGCAAACGAGAGGATATAGTCGGAGGAAAATAGAAGATTTACAACGACGAGTTCAATTTGTTAATGAGTCAGAAGCTAATTTTTTTATTAGCATCCATTTAAATGCGATCCCTTCACCGAAATGGAAAGGCGCGCAAGTGTTTTATTATCCTTCGTTAAAGGAGAATGAACGATTAGCTAAGTTTATTCAACAAGAGCTACGCGGTAATTTGGAAAATACAGACCGATTGGCGAAACCGATTCAAACAGTATATTTATTAAAAAAAGCAAAAAAGCCAGGAGTTTTAGTTGAGGTAGGCTTTTTGTCCAATGAAGAAGAGCGAATGTTGTTATCGTCTCCATCGTATCAAGAAAAGCTTGCCGCTTCGATTTACAAAGGTGTTTTGCGCTATGTATCAAATGAACTCGATCCTTCTGAATGAGAGGGATTCATTTTTTTATTAAGAAAATTATGTTATATTGAAAGTGTGAAACCGAATACATAAGGATTGGTGAGGCGCGATGTTGACAGAAAAACAAGTTGTGGAACTGCTCGAAACAATTTATGACCCTTTTTTGAAAAAAACGTTTAAAGAAACAGGGGCCATTCAAGAAGTCAAGATAAATGAAGAAAAAGGGCTAGTGAGTGTGAAAATTGCTCTAGCTAAAACGGAAACGGCTCAACAACTTCAAGTACAACAAACCGTTGTGCAACGTTTAAAAGATGCAGGGGCGTCTTCTGTTGGACTTCGCTTTGCTCAATTGCCGTTAGAAGAAGAGCGAATGGTAAATGAGCCGATTTATTTGGCGATCGCAAGTGGAAAAGGTGGAGTAGGAAAATCGACTGTTTCCGTTAACTTAGCTGTTTCGCTTGCAAGGCTTGGTAAAAAAGTCGGTTTAATTGACGCTGACATTTATGGGTTTAGCGTACCAGACATGATGGGCATCACTGAGCGCCCTATTGTTCGTGGGGAAAAAATCATCCCAGTTGAACGGTTCGGAGTAAAAGTTATTTCTATGGGCTTTTTTGTAGAAGATAATTCCCCGGTCATTTGGCGCGGCCCGATGCTTGGGAAGATGTTAAAAAACTTTTTTGATGAAGTGGAATGGGGAGAGTTGGATTATTTATTATTAGATTTGCCTCCAGGTACAGGCGATGTGGCGTTAGATGTGCATACAATGCTCCCAACATCGAAAGAAATTATAGTGACGACTCCTCATCCAACAGCAGCTTTTGTAGCAGCGAGGGCGGGAGCGATGGCGGTACGTACAAATCATGAAGTTGTCGGTGTCATTGAAAATATGTCATATTTTGAAAGCAAAACGACGGGGGAAAAAGAATACATTTTTGGAAAAGGTGGCGGTCAAAAGTTAGCTGAAGAACTGCAGACGGATTTATTAGGACAACTGCCGCTCGGACAACCAGATTGGAACGATGATGATTTCGCCCCTTCAGTATATGGGGAAGATCATCCGATCGGAAAAGTGTATATGGATATTGCAAGAAAAATCATTGCGAAATTGCGATGAGGGGCGATTGAGCCCCTCATGCTGTTTGCTCTTCGCCGCTTGACTCTTCCTCATCAGTTTTCTTCTTCTCCCCTTGCATCTCCTCCGCTGCCTTCATAAGAATGTCTTCAATTTTTGCTTTAAATAGCGGGCTGCTAAAAGTTTCTGTAATCACTTTTTGCAAGTGAGCGCGAAAATCTTTATTTTTTATTTCCGTTTGTATCAGTTTTTTTATCTCTGGATTTTGCATAATGTCTACAATCATTGCTTGATATTCAGGATCTTTCATGAGCGCTTTCAACAATTTTTCATGTTCTTCTTGCATGCTTTTGGCAAAATTTTGAGCAAACTTTGGATCCTCAAATGCTTTTTTCCAAAATGTCTTTCCTTTGTCTGAAGTTAACGTTTCTTCAATTGTTTTTTTTACTATTTGTTGATCGATAACGAGTTGTTGTTTGACTTTTTCATCTCCCATTACTTCTTGAATTGCCTCTTTCCCTTCATCCGTTTTTAAAATGTCGACGACCATTTTTTTCGTTTGATCGTAATCGGGTTGAACAACGGTTTTTTCTTGCTGGGCACACCCTGCCAGTGTTAATACATAACTAAATACGAGGAGCAGAAATGTTCGTTTCATTACCAAAGGCTCCTTTCAACAAGTTTCCTTACTGTTAATATTCAATGTTCTTTGCAGAAATATTCGCTAGCATTTTTCTTATTTCGTTGATAGAATTTTGAAAGGAATATTGAAAAAGTGGAGGTTGCATAGGTGAATATTCGAAAGTGGGTTCAATTGTTCTTTTCTACATTGTTTGTCGGTGGCATAAGCACTGGAATTGTTGGCTTCGTTGTGAAGTGGAATGAATATGCTCATCTTTTTGTATCTTTTGAGATAAAAGAGATTTTATCTGTTCTCGTTTGGCTGATCGGCGTAGGCTTTATTTTTAGTGTCATTAGTCAAATGGGTTTCTTTGCATATTTAACGATTCATCGCTTTGGTCTCGGGATTTTTCGTTCAGTTCAGTTATGGAATGCTGTGCAAATTGTCTTAATCGCCTTCGTTTTATTTGACCTTGTTTATTTCCGTTACCAGTTGTTTGCTGAACAAGGAGAATCGATTGTTAGTTATGTGCTTGTGGCCTTGTTTATTTTTGTGTTCGGACTTGTTGTTGCATATGTAAAAATGAGGGAAACAAATAGAGAGGCGTTTGTGCCTGCATTGTTTTTCATGGTTGTTGTTACAGTGATTGAATGGTTCCCAGTATTGAGAATTAACGAAGAAAATTGGCTATATTTAATGTTGTTTCCATTGTTAATTTGTAATGCGTATCAATTGCTCGTTTTGCATAGACTTTTACGTAAATAAAATGAGGCGGTACAGCCTCATTTTATTTCTTTGCTTTTTATATGCGCGTTGTTGACAAGATCAGATATTGGTACACTTTTATATCCTTCTTTTTTCATCCATATAATGATTTGTTCTAACGCTTGAGCGGTTTGTTTCGCCGAATCTGATGCGTGGAGTAATACAATATCTCCGCTTTTCGCGTTTTCTGTAACATTTTGTACGATCGAGTTTACCCCAGGATTAAGCCAATCTTTTGAATCAACACTCCAATGCACGACAGTATAGCCGAAAGAATGAACAGTTTTTAGAACGTTTTTGTTAAAATTTCCTGTTGGCACACGAAGAAAAGAGACGTGTTTCATCCCTAACGTATCAAATACTTTTTTAGCTTGTGCTAAATCACGGATAATTTTCCCTCGTTCAAGCTCGGTATAGTTTTTATATTCGTAGCCCATACTTCCGATTTCATGACCATCCTCTACAATTTTTTTCACGATGCGAGGATGACGCTCTGCCCAAGAAGCAGATAGGAAAAACGTGGCCTTTACATCATGTTTTTTTAATACGTTTAAAATAGGAATAGCATTTGTTTCTCCCCAACTAATGTCAAATGTTAGGGCGAGCTCATTTTTTTTATTTTCGACTCTGTAAATTGCTTTCGGCCCAAGATCGTTGGAAAATACAGATTCATTTGCGATTTGTTGAATATACAAAATGGAGGCTGTAACAAAGGCGATTGATATGATGAGAAGCCACTTTTTTATTTTCTTTCCGTCGAGAATATAAAAAAACTTCAATATTTGTCCCCCCTTGTCCTTTTTATGACCATCTTATGCAAAAAACATCATGATATGATGAATGAATAAATAACAACATTTTTTAAAAGAATATTGTTGACAATAAAATGTTTTGTATGTTAAATTAATAAACGTCGTCAGCGTCAGTACAAAATGATGTTGACGTAAACAAGAAGAAGTGATAAAATACTAAAGTCGTCGTTAGACAAACATGTTCCTTGAAAACTGAACGAAGCGAAAAGCGTATGAAGCTAGAGAGATAAACTTTCTATGGAGAGTTTGATCCTGGCTCAGGACGAACGCTGGCGGCGTGCCTAATACATGCAAGTCGAGCGGACGATTCAAAAGCTTGCTTTTGAATCGTTAGCGGCGGACGGGTGAGTAACACGTGGGCAACCTGCCCTGTAGACGGGGATAACACCGAGAAATCGGTGCTAATACCGGATAACACGAAATGTCGCATGACGTTTCGTTGAAAGGCGGCGCAAGCTGCCGCTACAGGATGGGCCCGCGG
>NZ_FOJQ01000067.1 GCF_900111795.1 Anoxybacillus pushchinoensis
TTGGTCACAGTGAACAAGCTGTACATAATCAAGTGTACGTAGCCATGATAGTGTACTGTCTGAATGTTTTAGCTCAGTTGAACACGAATAGCGAACGCAGTTACTTACAAATTAGTCGCTATTTGAAGGCTTCTTTGTGGAAATCCGCTCACATTTGGTTACGAAAAATCGAAGGAAACAGCGTCCCATAAAGGTTTGCCAGTCGTTGTTGCACAAGTCATAGGTTATAGTAAAAAAATGGATGTCTACTACCCTCGCTTAGGTGTTTTCGTTTTTTCTCTAAAGTCCAGAAAAAATAAAACTGAAAATTCAGACATCATTTATGCGACGGTAGTGATATAAGTATATAATTATATAATAATTTACGGATGAAGGAGGGGGTATTATGTATCACATCGAAGAGGCGGCAAATATGTTAAAGCTATTAGGCGACAAAACAAGACTCACGATCATGGCTATACTAAATGAAACAGATTGTTGTGTATGTGAGCTCGTTGAACTATTACAGATGAGCCAACCTGCCATTAGCCAGCATTTACGAAAACTAAAAGATAACGGTTTAGTGAAAGAAACAAAAAGAGCGCAGTGGGTATTTTATTCACTAAATAAAAAACATGAGTTTTATCCAATGATGCAAAGCATTTTCGCTTATTTGCTAGATCCAAAAGAACACATTCGTCAACTTAAGGAAAAAGGAATGCGTATTCAGTGCGAATAAAAAGAGAGGAGTGGTTTTTTGCTTTCCGTTATTCTTGCATCACTGATTTTTCTTGTTACCCTCGTTTTTGTTATTTGGCAACCACGCAATTTATCGATTGGTTGGTCGGCGTGCGGTGGCGCCTTATTAGCGTTGCTCCTTGGGGTTGTTGATGTTCAAGATGTCATCGATGTAACGAACATCGTTTGGAATGCGACGCTTGCTTTTATTGCAATCATTATTATTTCTTTAATTTTAGATGAAATTGGCTTTTTTGAATGGGCAGCATTACATATGGCACGTGCTGCAAAAGGAAACGGCATTCGCATGTTTGTATTTGTTTCAATTCTCGGTGCTTTAGTGTCTGCATTTTTCGCAAACGATGGCGCTGCACTCATCTTAACACCCATCGTATTAGCTATGGTGCGTGCATTACAATTTGATGAACGAAACGTATTACCATTTATTTTAGCAAGCGGATTTATCGCTGATACGACGTCGTTACCGCTTGTTGTCAGCAACCTTGTCAATATTGTCTCTGCGGACTTTTTCCGTATTAGTTTCGGTGAGTACGCATCACGGATGATCGTTCCAAACTGATCTGATCGAGGGAGCCTCTAAGCAAGGATTGTTTGTAGCAACGATTGCTATGGGGTTTATCGCAGCCATTTTATCATCTGTGATGAACAACATGCCAACGGTTATGATTGATGCACTAGCCATCGCTGATACAAATACGACAGGAATTATTCGTGAAGCGCTTATTTATGCCAATGTGATCGGTTCCGACTTAGGACCAAAAATTACACCAATTGGCTCACTCGCGACACTTCTTTGGTTACATGTCCTTTCAACAAAAGGAGTAAAAATTACGTGGGGCACTTATTTTAAAAACGGTTTAATTTTAACTATCCCAACATTATTTATTGCGCTCGTTGGGTTATATATATGGTTACTTATTATTCATTAAAAGGAGTCGATTGCAATGAAAAAAGTCATTTATTTCTTATGCACAGGAAACTCTTGTCGTAGCCAAATGGCGGAAGGATGGGCAAAAAAATATCTCGGTGATGAATGGGAAGTATATAGCGCTGGTATCGAAGCACACGGTTTAAATCCAAACGCCGTGAAAGCGATGAAAGAGGTGGGCATCGATATTTCAAAACAAACATCCGATATCATTGATCCGGAAATTTTAAACAAAGCCGATTTAGTCGTTACATTATGTGGACATGCAGCTGATCATTGTCCAGTCACACCACCGCACGTAAAACGCGTACATTGGGGGTTTGACGATCCAGCGAAAGCAGAAGGGACCAAAGAAGAAAAATGGGTTGTTTTCCAGCGTGTTCGTGATGAAATTGGCGCGCGAATTAAGCGATTTGCGGAAACAGGAGAGTAAAACGCCGAATATAAACTTATGATTTATATATCCAATCTATTCCCCATAATTTAATTATGTAAACTTAAAGAGCTAAACGAGAAGATCCCCGTTTGGCTCTCCTTAAATTTCTCTCACTAAGAGGCTCGTCAATTGTTTCATTGATTGTGACAACCATTTTTTACGATGGTATACAAGTTGAAGGGAGAGGTGTATATCGGCCTCGGGAAGAAGGATGCGAACTAAACTCCCTTTCTCTAATTCAGACTCTACAGCCATAAGTGGCAAAAAAGCGATGACAAGTCCATAAGCGACGCATCGTTTTATTGCTTCAATACTCCCTAGTTCAATCGTATACTCAAAACGAATACTATGATTACGATACAAATTTCCGATGACTTCTCGATAACTACATCCTTGTTCAGTCACAATAAGCTTTTCATCACCTAACATACGTATATCCACTTCATCTAACTGGGCTAAACGATGGTCTGGTTTAGCAACAAGAACTAGCGGCTCTTGTTTAATGACAGTCACATGTAAATCCGGGTCTTCACGTTCTTCATCGAGAATAATAGCTAAATCATATTTCCCTTCCTTTACTCCTTCGACAAGCCGATTGCAAATGTTTTGTTGCAACAGCAAATTTACTCTCGGATACTTTTGCTTAAATGCTTGTAAATAAGGTGGGAGATAAAACCCAGCGACTGACTCAATCGTGCCAATTGATAAACTCCCAGCGAGCTCCGTTTGCTCAGAAAGACTTTGTTTCGCCTCATCAATCAAACTAACAATCTTATTTGCATATTCAAGTAGTTCCACCCCGGCAGATGTCAGTTTAATTTTCCCGCCCCAACGTTCAAACAAAACAACACCAAATTCCTCTTCTAGCTTTTTTATCTGTGTTGTCACACTCGATTGGGCGTATCCTAACATTTCACCAGCTTTCGTAAAACTATTCCATTTCGCTACCTCACGAAATGTATGCAAATAATCAAGATTCATACTCCCCAACTCCCCATCAAAAATATTGATGAACGATATCAATTATTATCAATAACACCTATGACCAAATACTTGTAAAATTGATTATAACAGAAATGTAAAGATAAACGAGGGGGATATTTCATGTCAACAAAAAATTTGAACACGTATATACTTTTATTTTTAACCACTACCATTTGGGGTGGTGCCTTCGTTGCTGGAAAAATCGCAACAACGACTTTACATCCTGTGTCAGTTGCTTTTTTTCGCTTTTTCGGTGCTAGTTTGACTTTGTTTCCATTATTGCACTTGAAAGAGCCGAACAGACCAACTCCGACGAGAAAAGATTGGGGCGTGTTAGCGCTCCTCGGTTTAACGGGTGTGTTTTTATACAACATTTTCTTTTTTATAGCTACAAAATACGCACCAATTGTCAAAAGCTCATTAGTTATTGCGGTCAATGCCCCGTTGATTACATTGTTGTCTGCACTATTTTTGAAGGAAAAATTGAACGGAAGAAGTATATTTGGTATGTTGCTCGCCGTATTTGGAGCTGTATATATCATCACAAACGGCCATCCGTCCATACTTATCGAGATCGGTGTTGCTCCGATCGATCTCGTGCTAGCAGGGGCATGTCTCAGCTGGAGTACATATTCGGTCATTGGAAAAGTAGCAATGAAAAAATATAGTCCGCTCGCAGCAACAACGTACGCAACAGGTTTTGGAACGTTATTTTTAGCACCGTTTGCGCTATACTATACTTCTTTTACATCTATCAAGATGAGTGGATGGGATGTGTGGTTAAGCGTACTGTACGTTGCCGTTGTCGTTTCGGCTATCAGTTTCGTTTGGTGGTATAATGGTATTCAAAAAGTCGGAGCTTCAACCGCTTCCGTTTTCATTAATGTCATGCCTATTTCTGCTACAGTGATGGGAACGATCTTTTTTAATGAACATTTGACAATTACTCATATCGTTGGAGCGGCGTTTATATTTAGTGGTATTTTGTTTAACATTTACAGTAAACAAGAAAAAGAGATGTTCCCTGGGGCGAATATATGATTTGGGGGGGCTGGAGAAGTGCGGAAAGGATATGGCCTCGTTTTCTATATGATGCAATCTTCTTTTTATTTTCAGGCAGTGAAATATATTCCATCTTCACTCGCTGCTTTATTGCTGTATTTAAATCCTATATTTGTGGCTATTTTTTCGTTCTTTACTAATAAAGAAAAGCTAACGAAACACATCATCATAGCGCTTCTCATTTCTTTTTTAGGATTGGGGGACTGATTGTGTTGAGTGGAGCTATGCTTGTTGTCACAACAAAAGAACTTAAACCAAAGAAAAAATCGACCTCTATCAGTGCGTGATGAGGGTCGATTTTGCAAAATGGCAGGAATATTGCCTATCGTTATCTAATTCCAATAAATGTTTCTTTATAGTAGCGAGGAGGATTGTTGTGAACCAAAATGTAAACTCCCCGTCGGTGGCGCTAGTGACAGGAGCCTCAAGCGGGTTTGGGCTACTTGTAAGTATTGCACTTGCGCGTGAAGGATATCAGGTCGTTGCTTCGATGCGAAACATACAAAATAAAGAAATGCTTGCAACAGCAGCGTGTGAAGCAGGCGTGTACGATCGGATAGAAATCGTACCTCTCGATGTCACCGATTTCGCTTCGGTAGAATCGGTTGTACACGATGTAATCAATTGCTATGGACGGATCGATGTATTAGTTAACAACGCAGGGTTTGCCGCTGGCGGTTTTGTAGAGGAACTCTCACTTGAAGAGTGGGAGCGTCAATTTACGACAAACTTTTTCGGGTTAGTTGCCGTTACAAAAGCTGTTTTGTCAATTATGCGAACGCAACGTAGCGGTAAGATTATCAACATTAGTAGCATTAGTGGACGAGTCGGTTTCCCAGCGATGAGTCCATATGTCGCTTCAAAATTTGCTGTCGAAGGATTTAGCGAATCGCTTCGTTTAGAAATGTTGCCGTACGGAGTACATGTCGTCTTAATTGAGCCTGGGTCATTCAAAACAAACATTTGGTCGAAAGGACTTCAAGGAGTGTCCGTCCGTTCCGATTCACCATATGAAAAAGAAATGAAAACCATTGTGCAATACGTGAATCGTGTAGCTAAAACAGCTCCACCTCCTGATGAAGTCATTAGGCAAATCATTAAAGCCGTCCAATCGCCGACTCCTCGTTTGCGTTACCCTGTAGGGAGAGGAGTCAAACTGACGTTAATGCTGAAAAACTGGTTGCCATGGAAGTGGTGGGAGCGGATTTTCCTGAAAACGTTTAATAAACAGAAATAAGCACAACCTTCATGTAGAGCTGTAGAAAACATACATTTGTAAGTAGGAGTTTTGTTAATTTTAGCGAAATGATGTGTAAAATCGTTGGAGATTGATCGACAAAATGCTTTAGACCAAGAATTAAACAGGGGGCGAAAGAGACTCACCGGATTTCCGGGATTTATTTCGTCGATGTTGCTTGAGGAGCTTGTAAAGAAGGGGGAAGAGGAATGATTGTTGAGATGAAAAATGTTTCGTTTATTAGAGAAGGGCGCGTCATTTTAGACCGTCTACATTGGGAAGTGCAAGAAAATGAACAATGGGTCATTCTCGGGTTAAATGGTTCAGGAAAAACGTCGCTGCTTAATATTTTATTAGGCTATGAATATCCATCAAAAGGAGAAGTTTCCGTATTAGGGCACCGATTTGGAAAAACAAATTTGCCAGAACTTCGCAAACACATCGGGTTTGTAAGCAGCGCGTTTGAGAGATTTCAACCTACATTAGAATCGGAAACGGTGGAAGAGGTAATTGTTAGCGGAAAATTTGCTTCGATTGGGCTGTATGAGCTTGTCACAGTCGAAGATTTTCATCAAGCCGAACAATGGATGAATGTCTTTCGAATTGGTTACTTAAAAGGAAAAACGTATCGCACCTTATCGCAAGGAGAAAAGAGAAAGGTACTGATTGCTCGAGCACTAATGGCAAAGCCAAAGCTACTCATACTGGATGAACCAACCGTAGGACTAGATATGTTAACACGAGAAGAACTTTTAGCACTCATTAAAGACGTTATCATGAAAAAAGTATGCCACGTGTTATATGTCACACATTATATTGAAGAAATCATCGAAGAAATGACCCATGTTTTATTATTAAAAGATGGAAAAATTATAGCAGCCGGACAAAAAGAAAAAATACTCACTGACGATTATTTGTCAGAAACGTTTCAAATAGATGTGCACGTCCGTTGGGAACATAATCGGCCGTGGGTATCGATAAAAAAAGCCCTGCACTTCAGTGAATAGGAAAATAAAGGAGGACGAAAGGCGTAAAATGAATGAGAAAAGGGAGGAAAATTTCACTTCAATGTCCGTAAAGAAGCCAACAAATATACTAGAGAAATTACAAGCGCGATTAAGTCATCGGTTTGCGATTTTGGAAGAAGACATCTTTCGTCTTATAAAAGAAGAATTGGTGTCGTTAGAAATTACGCCCGAACCTTTTCGTACAGTAAAGGACGTTTGGGACGATATAGATCTGTATTGTTTCGATGAAAATTTATTCAATCGATGCGAAGAGAAAATACAAACGTTTCTTTATGACCTACTTGCTGATTGTGTGAGGGAATTAGGAGTGGACGAAGTACGTACGTATCTCATCACCCAAGGGTGGTCAAATGAGGTAGAAGAAATGGACATGGAAGACCTTATTTATGGGGTAAATGAGCTATTAGACTGGGAAATTGAAGAAATCACATTGGATTTGCTTGAGCATTTTGGCCAGTATGAATTGTCATTTCTCTATCGCAAAGAATATCCGTTTCAACAGTTATGTAAACAAATAGAAAAACCAGTGGATTTGCATTTTTTGAACAATGCTCTATCTTCTTGGTTATTTGCAAGAAAGGAACAGATAAAAAAACAAATTCAAGAGGAGTACGGGGAAATGCTGTTAGATGATTCATTAAAGATAACAGCTTTTTCGAGCGAGAAACTAGTACAAGCCTTTTTTGATGTGGTGGATGAAGAACACCTAGCACAAATAGTTAAATACGTAGAAACAGAATTGACGAACGAAATAAAAACTCGCTCCCAAGCCTTTCTTGCCATTCGTCAAACATCTATATGGAAAGTTTGTGAATCCATTATTGATCAACACGTAGGCATATGGCTCCATGAAGTAAAAAAAGAAGCAAAAGCCCTGTACGATGAATGGGAGGAGCTCTGTCGCTTGCTCGAGAATAGTTGTTCTAAAGAGATGATAATAATTCTTGATAAAATGCGGCACTATCCGACTTTTATAAAAGAAGTGGATAAAAAACGAAGAACGAAAGAGGAATACGAAGCGATTTTATCTAAAATTGCGTATACGTATGTACAGTTGCTAAACGAAAAATATCAATGTTCAATAGAATGGAATCCACAGAAAATGAACCGCTGGTTGAGTACGTGGTTTACATCAATGGAGGAATTTGAACGCTCGTTTCTTCATTCTAAAGAGTTTAACCGCCACTTAAAGGCGATAAGCAAGCAAATTTTTGACCACCCTTTATCACTTTCCGCTTCATCGGTTCACAAAAAATATGTCGTTCATGTCGGTCCGACTAATTCTGGAAAGACATATGACTCGATGCAACGGTTGCTTCAAGCGAAAACAGGGATGTATTTAGCCCCATTGAGATTGCTTGCGTTAGAAAAGTTTGAAGAGATGTGTTCCCACGGTATTGCATGTGCCTTAATAACAGGGGAAGAAAGAAAAAATGTACATGGCAGTACACATATAAGCGCAACGGTCGAGTCGGTGAATGTCAACGAGGAATTTGAAGTTGTCGTTATTGATGAATGTCAATTATTAGCGGATGAAACGAGGGGGGCTGCTTGGGTCAAAGCGATTATCGGGGCGAAAGCGAAAGAAATTCATTTGGTTGTTGCACCGCATGCTGTTGGCTTGCTTCAAACACTGCTAACTTACCATCAGTTTGATTTTGAAGTAATCGAACACAAACGTACCACTCCACTCATTTGGGAAGAAAAGGATTTTTCTTTTCCAAATGACTTGCAAAAAGGAGATGCACTTATTGTTTTTTCAAAAAAGAACGTTCTCCATGTTGCCGCTTCACTCGTAAAACGAGGATATAACGTCTCGGTTTTGTACGGAAGCATGCCTCCTGAAACAAGAAGAAAACAAGTCAGGCAATTTCGGAAAGGGTTAACCGATATATTAATAGCAACCGATGCTATCGGCATGGGAATGAATCTTCCTATTCGAAGAGTCATCTTTATGGAAAGTAAAAAGTTTGATGGGAAAGCCGTTCGAACGTTAAAAGCAGAAGAAGTACAGCAAATCGCAGGACGAGCAGGAAGAAAAGGAATATATGAAGAAGGGTTCGTCTGCGCTATGGTAAATCGAAAAAAAATAAAAAAGTTGTTAGAGGCGCCGGTAGCTCCTATTGAATATAGTTTTCTCCCTATATCAATCGAATCACTAAAAAAATTTCCTTACGAATCATTCGATTTATTCAAACGGGCATGGAGCTTTTATCAAAACGAATTAAAAGAAACGCCTTATCGTGTTCGTGAAATAAGCGAATGGGAAAGAAAAATGTTCGTTTTAGAGAAAGCATTGAAAAAGATGAAGCTCGAACTTCCTCTTTGGAAGAAATTATCTTTCTGTTTCGTTCCGTTTTCAATCGAAGAAACGAAGATAACAGATTGTTGGCTAACGATGATTAGAGAATATTTAACGGAAGGGAAGGTAGCTCTGCCGCCTATCCTTACGTCGGTCGATGCAATTGATGAATTGGAGAACGGCTATAAACAACTTATGTTATTTACGTCATTTGCTTATTCTCAATCGTTGTCTTTTAACGAAGAAGAGGTTTTTGAACTAAAAGAAAAAATTTCTGAAAAAATATTTGAAGTACTATCTAAACATTTGATACGCTATATGAAAAAATGTAAAATTTGCAATCAGGAATTGCCTTGGGATTTTCCATATCCACATTGCCATCATTGTCATGAATATATGTATGTGGAGATGTCTTTTTAATTTGCTGCTTATCTTTCTAGGAGAATTTTTCATAAATGAACAATATAAAAACTTATTTCCTTCTATATAAAAGCGGATGAGATAAAAATAAGCTGTTGAGCTTGTGTCAACAGCTTATTTTCTTCTAGCTACTAATTTCCGAGAGACTAATTATCGCCAATTCACAATTCATTGTCAATAGTAGAATTTTTTACTAACTTGACTATGTACCTTAGTACAAAGTTTATACTTAAATTGGAAGTGAGGTCATTCAATGTATCGGATTAGCGAACTAGCCAAACGGTGTGGCGTGAATAAAGAAACGATCCGCTATTATGAAAAGCGACAGCTACTTCCACTCCCTATGCGAACAGAAGCGGGGTATCGTTTATATTCAGATGCAGATGCAAAGCGCGTCCAATTCATTAAACGTCTGCAACAACTCGGATTTTCTTTAACGGAAATTCATCAGCTACTTGGCATTGTCGATCAAGATAAGGAAAGATGCGCGGATATGTATGTGTTTGTATCGAAAAAAGTGGAAGAAGTGCAAAAGCAAATCAAAGACTTGCAGCGAGTAGTACATGTGCTACAAGACTTGCAGAAGCGGTGCCCGGACGAAAAAGCGTTATACGAGTGCCCGATGATTGAAATGCTAATTGAGGAGGAATTTTCAACATGAAAAGATATATGATGCGCATTGAAGGAATGACGTGTCCAAGCTGTGAAAAACATATTGCTTCGATTCTTAAACAAATCGGCGCAAAATCCATTGATGTTAGTTTTCGTCGTAGAGAAGCGGTGTTTGAACTTCCTCATGCCAACGTGGAAACGGCAAAACAAGCCATAACTATGGCTGGTTATGAGCCGATAGAAGCAGGGGAAGTTGATGCAACAAGAGAATATGACTACATCATCATTGGCTCTGGTGCTGCCGCTTTTGCGTCGGCAATCGAGGCAAGCAAGTACGGGGCGAAAGTTGTCATGATTGAAAGAGGAACGATAGGAGGAACATGCGTTAATATCGGCTGTGTCCCTTCAAAAACGTTGCTCCGGGCAGGAGAAATAAACTATATAAATTGAAATAAAGGTTTTCTCCCGTTCCACGGCGAATAAATACAAAGAGAAAATAGGGGAACGGAGAGAAAACTATGATGCCAAATCACAAAGACGAGATCGAAAAGTTGTCCACTGCCATGAAAGAAGCAAAAAGTAAACGAGCATATGAACGCTACCAAGCGATTTATCTTCATTTGCAGGGATATACCAAAGGAGAAATCGCAACGATTATTGGTCGATCCAAGAAAACTATTTATAACTATATTCATGCCTACGCCCAGCGCGGTCTTGATGGACTGGAGATGAAAT
>NZ_FOJQ01000096.1 GCF_900111795.1 Anoxybacillus pushchinoensis
CGACCTCATGACCCCAGCTGCAAGGAGACCATTCGACAGAAGGTTGTTTTCATCCTTCCGATGGTGACGAAATTTTTTTGTCATGGGAGTCTATTTTCTTGACATAATACCACTTTCATAAATGGCACGGATTTGAATGCTCATGATGTAGAAACTCCTTTGCTTTCCATGTGTTTCAAGAATTCATTCGACAGGAAGATAAAAAAATCCTCCCGATGTTTGTCGAGAGGGTGCGAAATGTAAGTTTTAAGAAAGATCCGCAATAAAACAAAGCGGCTTTTTTTGTGTGGGCTTGCTCTCGTTGGCTACTTGCTACATCAAACGAAACTTGCGCCGAGAGCGAGAATCGAAGGCCCTTTGGTTTCAGATCGCTTCACAAAAAGGCGAACGCATCGATGACGAAGGGATACAAACGTATGAGTTGTGCCTCCCCCATTCACTCTTAATCCAATTCAAGCATTAATGGAGCCATGTCATTTCTATATAAGGAAAAGAGTACAGTAAAACCCCCAGAGCATACAGCATCGCTCTGAAAAACCTTTTTTCTGTATAATTAAATAACACATTTTTCAGGGGTAAACATCCCCAAATTAACAAAAAGGAAAGCGGCAACTTTATCAAAATCGGAAAACTTAAAATGATTGGCACTAACATGAAAATAAGGTGGCATATATATTTTCTTTTCACATACTGTCTCAAGTTTATATGAAAAACTAGACTTTTTTTCATTGTTTCTAACTCATATTTGTTCAATTTTGTCAGCATATGATCTGTGAAAAAAATGACTAAAAAAATGTGACCCACTTGATAATAAAAATGGTCTAGCCAAATTCCTGACATGCTAAATAGCAACAACATTGTTATGTAAACAAAAAAATCTTTCTGATAATACCTGACTTTTAAAGCTTCCCTCATGAGGTAAAATGGATAGTCTTGATCATAATACTTCAGCAATAACTTTGTATTTGATGACACTTTTTTTGCTGTGAGTAACTGTTGAATCTCTAAAATTTTACTTATATCTTTATTTAACAGTCCCTCTCCCAGTTTAGACATGATTTGATAGTAGCGATGCAATAATGAGTAATCTAACGATTTTAACGAAAACAAATGTATGATCATCGCCATAAACATCAAAGCTGCAATTATTATCGCCTCTACATAAATCGCTATGAAACCTAACACAACTGTACCCACCATGAGCAACTGAACATACAATATTTCATATTGATAACGCATAAAACATAGGTAATTAAAAAGAATATTAATTAATAGAGCTATAATCAACGATGTGCTGACCTGCTGCATGAATAGCATATAGACGATCAAAAAAACGATGCTTGGGAAGCTCATTTTCATGAGCAAATATTGCTTAAATTTTTTAAAATTAAAAAGCCGATACTGAAAAATTTGGAACGGAACATTTATGATCGGGTTATTTTGAAACAACTTTACTACTCCATAAACAAAAATCAAATAAGGGGCATAGTGATTAACGATATTCCCATAAACACGACTCAAATCGATTGCTGCGGGAACAAGAAAAAACATGGCAACAATCATCCCAACGACATAGAAAGGATATTGTTTGACGAGCCGCATCCCTTTTCTCATTTGATTGAGTATAAAATAATATACAATATGACTATTCATAACTATCACCAATGATCTGAGTAATTGTTGACCGTCCAATTTCATTAGGAAGATAACGAATAACGTTCTTATCTTTAATGATTAAATATTCATCGCAAATGGCTTCTAAACTATCCAAGTCATGGCTAGAAACAACAATAATTCTGTTCGGGCTTTTTTGAGATATTAATAATTTTTCTAATGTATTCACTTGGATTGGATCAAGGGTAATAAAAGGTTCATCCAATAACAGCAACTTACTCCCCCTTAAATATCCAAAGGCAATACCAAACCTTTGAAGCGTCCCCCTCGAAAGCGCATGAGGAAAATAATCAATGTAGTCTCCCAACTTAAACAGGTCGACAATTTCTTCTATTTTCTTTTGTGCTTTTGTTTTTTGAAGCCCCTTAATTTTACATAAAAACAACATTTGTTCGTACATCGTCAAATCTTGAAAAAAAGAGTGATCATCGCTAATGAACGTAGCATCCAAATCAAAATAATCTTTGTTTTTAATGGAAACATCTCCCCAAAAAATATCTCCATGCTCTTCTTTTTTCAAACGTGCGATCGTTTTTAACAACGTTGTCTTTCCCGCTCCGTTTCTCCCGATTAGACCATATATTTTATTCTCTTGAAATTGATAGCTTAAGTCGCGAAAGATCACTCTTTCATTGTATTTTATAGTGATATGTTCTAACCGTAACATATGTTCACCCTCACTTATTTATTTCAAATAGAATACATTTTTGATTCTGATCCAAAATATAAAAACTTCTAAAAAATTCACGAATATTTGATCTAAACAAGAACTTGTTCTTATGGGTGTGATTCAAATTTAACAATAGATGTATATCGCCGTTATGGAAATTTAAGATTGTTCATATTCACCACCTTTCTTATACAAAATAGAATTAACAACCTACAATTCTATTATTTTAAATTAAAGGAAAATAATCAATATAAATAGTTTATTTTGGTTCATCACCACAACATGTACTTGACAAGGGAGGGATTTTCTTGAGCCGCCGTGCACGAAAAATCTTATTTACTTATTTTTCCTTATAAGTATAGAAAGGGCGTGTTCTGAAATAATCAAGTACAACTTTCGGTGAAGATCCTTTATTTTTCAAAAAAATATAAAATTTAAGAGGTGCTGTCAAAAACTTTAAAGACGTACCCCGATTTTTGTCGATTTTACGCGATGAATGATAAGAATGGGATCCAAAGGCCAACTATGGGAAAGCGAAGGTGATTGATTCGTTTGGGCGCGAAGACGAGGTGGATCGCGCTGTCTTGAAGCGTCTGGCCAAAAGCATTCCGCGATTCCTTTCTCCTGACTCGTGAATCGTGGCCGACAGCAAGAGACGAAGGCGAGCGTCTCTTGCTTGGACATTTTTCTTACAAAAACGGAGACCTTGATCAACGAACCGAACTGACGTCCAAACAAGCGCAACTCTTTGCGGCTCTAGGGCTGGAACTTCCTCCGAAGATCCTAGGCATCCATCCTTGCACCTAGATACACGCCCGAAGTGTGCCTAAATGCCTCCGATCCCTTTTGTATCAAGGGGTGAGAGGCATTTTGTTTGCCTAGTGACTGTCGAACTCGGGTTCATTATTCTTCATAACTCATATTTCGCACCTTGGTAGGGCGGAACAAAAGGATTTTTTATTCAGTTTTTTAGAATAACTTTTAAACCAACAC
>NZ_FOJQ01000074.1 GCF_900111795.1 Anoxybacillus pushchinoensis
TTGTATTCAAGGAAAATAGTCGGCTGGCATATAGATTGTTCAATGAAAAAGGAGCTAGTGTTGAGCGCTTTAAAGCAAGCATATCAGCGTCAACAACCACAAGGATCTATCCTCCATCACTCTGATCGAGGGAGTCAATATGCTTCAAATGACTATCAAGCTAAGCTAATTGAATACGGTATGAAATGTAGCATGAGCCGCAAAGGAAACTGTTATGACAACGCTTGTATCGAATCATTTCATGGGATCATAAAAAAAGAACTAATTTATCAGACTCGTTATAAAACAAGGGAAGAAGCAAAAAAGAGCATATTCGAGTATATAGAAATATTTTACAATAACAAACGTATTCACTCCGCAACAGGGTATTTTTCACCTTCTGAATACGAACGTATGTACTATAAAAAAGGAGCTTAATGAGCATATTAATAGAAAAATGAGACCCGAAAATTTACTTTTTAAAAATAATTAGGACAGCGTCGTAATTGTTTTTAAAAGGCCACCAAGCGATAGCGCGGTAGCTGCTAAAAATTTATAAATTTTTGTGTCTACTTTATTGACCTAATATCAATAGAAAAAAAGCAATTGTAGAATACACTATGCCATTTACGGCAACCCACGAAGAATAAATAAACCCATATGTTAACGCTCCATGCGATAAAAACTGTGAAAAAGTTACAGCAGGTATACGCATATGTTCATTAGAAGGGCTATAATGAATAATGCCTAATTTTTGTTCAAAATATACGATAAAAAGAAACGGGAGAAAAATGAGCAAAAACGTAACAATTCCCGTTAGCAGAGCATTCACCAGTCCTTTACTAGTGATGTAAATATGCAGTGGAACTCTAGTACGAGTATACGTAATAAACTTGTTTCTTTGTTCCTGTAAAAAAGAAGGTAAATAAATGATGATGGCGATAACAGGAAAGAGCAAAGGAATAATGTCTGACACTGTTTCGTGAAATACTTCAATCGGTTCATAAAACTGATATCCTTCTTTTACCATATAAAATCTAACCGTTGGTAACAAAACAATAATACTTATCCAAAAAAATAAATTTTTTTTTGTAAGTGCTCTCTTCAATTCGACTACTAATTGGTTGCTCAACATCTCTTTCACCCTCTCATTCGCGAAAAATGAATCGTGATCGTCGGACGTTCGTCCTAAACGATCACGATAAATATTTTTTAATTACTTCTCCATCTTCCCGATACTTGAACATTTACTGGCGTCGTTATATCATTACTGAACTCAACTCGCGTGCTCAACCCTTTCGGAACAGAGTTTGGTAGATTGCGATAGTCATCATCCGTTATGCTACGCACCCATGATCCTGTACCAGAGCTCGCCACCATTCTCGCATCAACAGTATACGATCCTCCAACGATCGCCGAATATAACTCCCCATACGTTCCAGACGAATCTTTTGTCTGATAACCAGTATAACCGCTACCATTGAATTTTGGAACGGTTGTATTATAGTTTGACCAGCTAGTACCTGCTTGCACTACTCCACCGAAAACCACCAAACCGACTGACAAACTAAATAGGGCGAATTTCCTCTTAAAACCAATTACCTCCTATAATTAAAATTTATTACACTTTTATTATATATTTTTATTTTAGTTTTTTCAAGGATTTAATAGAATATTTTGGTTAATCATCACAACATGTACTCGACAAATGATACTCTCTCCTGAACAAGAATGTGAAAACATCATTCATTTGCTTATTCTTTCTTATAAATGTCAGTACAACATGTTGTAAAAAATGGTGTACAACTTTTATTTTTACTAAGCTGTTTTACTAAGATATATCCAATAAACGAGTCCAACAAAAATGTTCAATGACATTAAAGTAGTGATGCTAACTCTAAGCAAAGTATAATCTATAGTTTTCCACCCTGTCACAATTATAATTAAAGATAGTCCGATCAGCAGGAAAGTAAACAGAAAACTAAACAATTTATAAACCATATATTGTGTTCTTTCATCGTTACCTTCTCGCTTAATCAAAAAAATTAAAACTAAAAAAGCAGCCAGTGCTAATACTGCTAAAATATTAGTAAAATGAACGAAAGTACCCATTATTATCAAACCTCCTCATTTTTTTTAAACTGGAATACATCATTAATGTCCACTCCAAAAGCATTTGCAATTTCAAACGCTAATACTAACGAGGGTGTGTAGTTTCCCTTTTCAATTGAAATAATCGTTTGTCTACTAACCCCTACTTTTTCAGCTAAATCTTTTTGTGTCATTTTCCGTTCGGCTCTTAAAACGTTGATTCGATTGGATAAAGAGCCGTTGTTCTTTGTCATTTATCACACCTCCATTATGCAAAGATTTCTATATACACATAGTAAAGTATTTTTTACAAAATGTAAAGTTTATTTTACATAAAAACGTTACGTTTTTCACCTAGAACTCGTATACTATCCGAAAATAACTTGGCAAAATGAAATGTGCGCATGTGTCAACGTTAAATCGCTTAACCACTACATGCGACAATGACCTATCGTCCACTTTGCTTTCTATTGTAAGCTGAACCATTTCCCCTTAGAAAAACAAAAACACCGCCCCTATGCCTATTCGCATAAGAGCGGTGTTTATCTTTCACATAAGAAACGGTCGCAGTTTTTGAATAAGCTGCTGCATGTGTTTTGCTTGTTGTTCGTACATTTGTTTCGCTTCTGCATCGTTCGTTTGTAAGGAGAACAGCTCGAAATCGGCTTCTGCTTTTTTCATCGATGCAAGCAATAGTTGCTTTTGTTGCGGTGCTGGTACTTGAATGCGATCGTCGTATAGATCGACAGTAAGCTGGCCGTACGAATCGACTTGAGCTAAAAAGACGTTTTCAACAGCGACGCCCATTTGATCGAGTTGTTGCTTCAACCAGCCGCGGCTTAAACGGGCGGTCGCGAGCGGTTCGTCTAAAATTTTGCCGTCCATAATGACGGTTTGGGGTTCTTTTTCTTCTGGCACATACGGTTTGATGTCTCCGAGCGTCAACGGCTGTTTGTCGCGCTTTAATAAAATGCTTAAGTCGCCGTTTGCTTCAAGCGTCGCAAATTCCACATCGGCGACGCGGAACACATCTTTTTTCCGCAACTGTTCAAGCAATTCGTCCGCCGTATATTTCTCTTTTTTCAAATTATCTTCTAAAATTTTTCCGTTTTTAATAAATACGGTTGAATTTCCTTCGACAAAATCACGAAATTTTTTGCTTCGTAACGAAATGGTCGAGATGACGACGGGGAAAAGCGACCAAATTAAAATGCTCGTAATCCCTTCCGTTAAGCGAATGTCTAAATCCATCGACATCGACCCGGCAATATCTCCGATCGTAATGCCGACGATATATTCGAAAAACGACAACTTTGACAACTGTTTTTTTCCTAACAATTTCGTAATGATGAACAGTCCGATTAAAATGCAAATGGAGCGAATCGCAACTTCTAACCATGCTGGCATACTTACATCCCCTTATATTGCGGCTCTTCGCGCTCAAGCGTCGATATTCGCCCTTTCAGCGCCGCAATCATTTGTTCCGTCTGTAACATCGCTTCATGAAACGCTCGTTGCGCCTCCTCATTCGTTGACGTCAGCGCAAGCTCTTGCAACGTCGCATGAATCGCTTTCATATTCGCTAAACTTTGCTTTACTTGTGAACCAATGGTCATCTTCCTCTATCCTTTCGGTTTAAATAATAATGCGCCAATAAAACCGAACACGATCGCCGCTGAAATGCCGGCGCTCGTCACTTCAAACATGCCGGTTAACACCCCGACGATGCCATGCTTTTCCGCTTCTTGCATCGCTCCGTGCACGAGCGCGTTACCGAAACTTGTAATCGGAATCGTCGCACCCGCTCCGGCAAAATCAATAAGCGGCTCGTATAAGCCGAAGCCGTCTAAAATCGCTCCGGCGACGACGAGCGAGCTTAACGTATGGGCTGGGGTAAGCTTGAATACATCAAACATCAACTGCCCGATAACACAAATGAGCCCGCCGACGACAAACGCCCAAAAAAACATTGCCATCATCCATGATCGCCTCCATATTCAATCGCCACCGCATGTGCGATGCACGGGATCGTCTCCCCTTGTTGAAACGTGAGCGGCGACAAAAGTGCGCCCGTCGCGACGACGAGCATGCGCCGAATTTCCCCGCGCTTCATTCGGTTAAATAAATGCCCATAGACGACCGTCGCAGAACATCCCGCCCCGCTTCCACCTGACAGCACCGGCTGCCCTTCGCGGTAAATGATTAACCCGCAATCTTGATATCGCTCCTCCTCTAGCTCCATTCCGTTTTTCCGCAATAAATCGAGCGAGACGGTGCGGCCAATTTTTCCTAAATCACCTGTGACAATTAAATCGTAATACGACGCATCGACTTGCATATCGCGCAAATGCGCCTCAATTGTATCAACAGCCGCTGGCGCCATCGCTCCCCCCATATTGAACGGATCGGTCAATCCCATATCGACGACGCGCCCGATCGTTGCGGATGTAATGCGCGGACCGTCTCCTTCACTTCCGACGAGCGCCACGCCTGCCCCGGTCACCGTCCATTGTGCCGTCGGCGGCTTTTGTCCCCCGTATTCCGTCGGGTAGCGAAACTGCTTTTCGACCGCTGTATTATGGCTTGCCGCTCCTGTCAATATGTACTTCGCCCCGCCGTAATTGACGATAAACGCGCTTAGTGCGAGCGCCTCCATCGACGTTGAACATGCGCCAAATACACCGAGATACGGGGTGCTAAGCGTGCGCGCCGCAAAGCTTGAAGGGGTCATTTGATTAATTAAATCGCCACAAATAATAAACTGCACTTGTTCCTTCTCGATGCGCCCCTTTTTCATCGCTTGAAAAAACGCTTCTTCAAACAACACTTTATGCGCCTTTTCATACGAATCTTCTCCGAGCCAAAGGTCTTCATGCAGCAAGTCAAAATCGTTAGCGATGTTTCCGTTCGCTTCAAACGGTCCGCCGACTGTGGCGGTGGAGACGATGACCGGTCGGTTTTCAAACACCCACGTGCGATGCCCTTTCATCATCCGAGACCACCCCATTTCAACGCGATCGTTTTAATGAGCGCCACGACGAACGCAGAAAACGTGCCGAACAAAATGACTGAACCGGCAAGCTTAAACATATTTCCACCGACACCGAGCACAAACCCTTCCGTCCGATGCTCAATCGCAGCCGAAATGACGGCGTTTCCAAATCCGGTGACAGGCACCGCGCTTCCCGCCCCTGCAAACTGCGCCAATCGATCATATACCCCAAAGCCTGTCAAAAGCATCGCTAAAAACACCATCGTTGCGACGGTCGGATTGCCGACAGTTTTTTCTGTGAAATCGAAAAAGTACATGTAAAAATAAGAAATGGCTTGTCCGATGACGCAAATGAGCCCGCCGACGAAAAAGGCGCGCATGCAATTTTTCAACACCGGACGCTTCGTTTCGCGCGCTTGTTCAAACTGATGATATTGTTGTTGTACAGGCGTTAAATTTTTTCGTTTTTCGTTCGCCATCGTCCCACCTCGCTACGTCTGTTCTTCGCTCAATTTTTGAATGACCGTCATCTCTTTTTCAATCTCTTTTTCACTCATTCGTTTCGTTTCCATTTTTTCTTTTAACGCTTTCGTTTTCCAAAAAATTTTTAAATCGTGTGAAGCGATCACTTGTTTATCGAACGTATCGTTTAACGTGCGTTCTATATTTTTTTCAATAGCTTTCATACGAAATCGTTGCATATGCTTCACTTGATACGCAACAAGCAGCCGTCCGTTCGCTTCGACCGCCACCGCATCTTTCACATCTTGCCGTTCCTTTAACATCTGTACGGCCTTTTCGGCGTGTTGTTGGTCGCTTCGTTTCGCGCTTCCGTCATGGCTTACGTTCGTGATGTTTTCGTTTTGCAGCGACTGTTTTTGTTCTTTTGGCTCATGTGCACAACTTATGATGAAAAAAAAGAGGATCATTACGAGCAATTGTCTCATCACATTCACCTTTCTATGCATGTAACGAAAGGGCGCCCCGATTGGACACCCGACTTACTTACTGTTTATATTGTGGCTCTTCCTGTTCAATTTCTTGCAAGCGCGGGGACAACAAATCAACGATCGCTTGCGTCTGTTGTGCCGCTTGTTGATACAATTGTTTTGCTTTTTCATTTTCCGTTTGCAGAGCGAACGTTTCAAAACTTGCTTGCGCCGATTTTAATCCAGCTAACGTTTGTTTCACAGAACTTGCAACAGTCATATTGAAAAACCTCCTTTTTCTTTTTCATCACATAGCATGCGCACAGCTCGTAAAGTTATACAAAAAAAATAGCCCCTAAAAGGAGCTAACGTTTATCGCGAAATCCGTTTCCGAGCGACGGGTTATTGATGATTCCAGCCATGACTAAAATACTTAAAAAGGCGTTCCATAGTTGCTCATATTTTCCTAAATCAATATCGACTCCAAACGTTTGCAAGAAAAGCGGTATAAAAGCGCCGATCGCGAGCCATAGCCCATAGTTTTTAAAGCGCTCCATCTTCTTCTCACCCCATGCTTATTGTTTTTTTATTTTTTTTCCACATCCGCAGCCACCCGTTTTTTTGACAGGTGCTGGGGAAGACGTATATACTTTTGCCGACTGTGTTCCGTGAAGCGCCATCGTCTTTTTCTTTTCCATTTTGTAACCCTCCACAACATGTAAGATACAATAGCATATGAAAAAGATGGAGCAAGTGACTATGCCTTTTTCCTATTTCTCTTTTTCCGCAAACGAAAACGGAGTCGACAGCGGCAATTTGGCGTGTTTTAGCGCTTGTTGCCGTTGAAGCGTATGCATGAACCACGAATCTGGCCGTTGTTGAAATAACTGTTTCGTTAATTGCTCAATTTGTTTTTTTAACTCCTCATTCTCTTTTTTTAACCGCTTCACTTCCTCGTACCGTTGTTCACTTAACGCCGCCAATTCTTTTAACAACACATTTTCCGCCCGCAAGACGTCTAACTCGTTTTGCATATGCCTCCCCCTCTCTACTACATAACAATTCAATCGCACACCTATTTATGACAAAAAAATTCCGCACTTATCCCTGCACACTTACCTACCTTTCTCATACTATACAGTAGTCCCGATACATGCGACGGGAAAAACTGAAATAGGAGGAACGAGGCATGACGCATCATAAAGAATGTAAAGAAAAAGTGTGTATTAAAACACGCAAAGTGTATGACTGGGTTACTCGTCAAGTCGATGTGCCGTTGCGTAGTTTTTCAAATGGGGATTTGGAAAATATCTTTCCTGAAAGCAAATGTCCACGTGGAGGGCAATCGGTTTGTGACTTCTTCGCATCAAACGGTTTAGGTGCTAGCGATTTCTCGATTCGCTGCTTCTTAACAGACGATGAAGGAAACCGCATCGATCAAACAGTAGATAACAATGCTCTTATTTGCCAAGAAATTTTGCAACCAGACGGACGCCAACCTGTTCATGTCACGCTTCCATCAGGCGATACAGTCACATTGCAAAAAGTGAAAGTGCTTGTGAAAGGTCACGTCGTTGTGCAAGTCGTAAACGCAAACGGCCACGTTGTTTGTGAATCAAATCCAATTCCATTCGCGACAGCGCAAACGTTTATTTTATGCGCGCCAGAAGGAACGACGCTCGATTGCCACATTTCATTTTTCGAATGTGACGCTAGCTTAATTTGCACTGACAACTTCTCACAGCTTGATGTATCCATTACATTATGTTTAGAAGTGCAAATGGAGGCCGAGGTAAAACTTGAAGTCGAAGCACGCTACTGCCAGCCGCGCGAAGAAATTTTAGAAGCAACGCTTTGCCCAACAGACAAATTCCCACCGCAATGCCCTGAAGTATTCCCAGCACATTAATGACTAAAGCAGGCTCACAGACAGCCTGCTTTTTTTATATGTTTAACATGTAGCTGATTACCGTATATGTGCAAGCAATCCAAAAGGAATAAGAACGATAGCACGTATTTTTCACGAAACTTACGCAAGGAAGCCCCTGCCTTTAGGCACGGGGAGGAATTGCACCTTACGCAAGTTCCGCCACCCCCTTTCCATAAGCATATCCGTCAAATCGCTGAATGACTTGGACATATCTATAATTTATTCCTTGTGCGATACGCTTTCCGTCCTTGCCTTTAATATCGAAACTTCCAGTCTTTCTACATGCGACTTCGCCAAACCAAACGCCTTGATATTTCCCTCTTGGGACAACAGCCTTAACCATGTCCCCTGTTTGAAAACCAAAGAAGAATTTTTGTCTTGCAAGATAACCTCTTGGGAAGCCATATCTATCT
>NZ_FOJQ01000075.1 GCF_900111795.1 Anoxybacillus pushchinoensis
GAGCGATCGTCGCGATAAAAGATACGTTACTCATTCGGACACGCGATGGAGTGATGTATGGCGTGGAAGAACGAGAAGAAACGAAACGAGAAACGATCGTGAAAAAGGCACTGAAGCGCGTGCAAACGCAAATGACAGAAGTGGTACGAGATAACATCCCATACCTTCGCCAATCTTCAGGGACACCGATTTACGAGGCATTGCAAGCATTGAAAGGTTTTTAAAACGAGAGAAAACGCACATACCTACAGGATGAGAGTAAGTAAAAGCGCTTACATATAACGATTTTATAAAACCATATATAACCAAAAAAATCGGTCGAGAAAAAAATCTCCTACAAAGTCTTGACTCAAACACGTTTGGTCGGTGACTTGTTCAATTTTGCGATTTTGTGTATAATTCATTGTATAGTCCTCCTTGGTCTGATGTTAGGTGTTTGTTGACACCCCTGCATCATACCAAGAGGGCTTTTTTCTTTCAAGTCCCCGAAAACCTTTCTAACAGGAATGCTCCTCAAAAATTTTCAAGAACAATTGTATTGGGGAAATGTTAAGTCTTGTTTAATCGAGTTTAATAATTGTGTAAAAAAAGAATAATAGGAATTTTGAATTAAAAAAGGATTCCTTTTACTTGAATTAGCCCTTTCATAATAAAACATCGCAGCCTCATGTTTCTTCCTCTTATGTTTAAACATCATTCAATGAAATTTTACTATTATATAAGCGAGCGTCGAGCGTCTACGGCTAACCAAATGCGAAGGTGTCTTTCGTGAGGTAGAATCTGGATGAAGCTTGTAGACACTAGATTACACGAACCAAATTAGAAGCTGGGACAGCCGGACGAGCCTGCCAGACAAGGTAAAGTCCAAAGCCGCCAAGGGCTATTTCAGTAAGCTTGGGTGGACACATGAACGGAAAGATGACAATTTTACCTAAAAAGCATGGCTCACGACACACATTTCTCATTTACACAAAACAAAGCCCTCGGAATTGCATATTGGCAATCCGAGGACTCAAGAACATTATGCAGAGATATGTTGAACTTCATCAAGGTTAGTGAACCGCTTAGTTCGGGACCGCGTGCTAGGTGGTGTGAGAAGACAAGGGGGAGTCGCCCCGCCCCCCCTCTTACTTAATTTCGTAAGAAACATATGACTTTTATAACAGAACACCTTTAATCTTTCTTGTCATGCTTGCTCTTGATAATACCTTCTCTACTTGAATGCCTTTCTTTCTAAACTTTTCAATGATTTGTTCTATGCTCTTTTTCATTTTCGATTCCTTTTTTTCTGGTTTCATCCGTTTTCCCACCAATGGTTAATCTTTAGCAATTTTATGCGTGTATCAAATACATCGAAAACTTAGATGTATTTTATCTAATTATTACATTATGTTCTTTATTCTCCCACAAAATCGTTAAGCTAATTAAAGTAACTAAAATAGTGGCACCCATATCGGATAAAATAGCAATCCAGAGTGTAAGCAAGCCCGGAATAGTCAGTAATAGAGCTAATAATTTAAGACCTAATGCAAGGGAAATATTTAGTTTGATAATACGATTTACTTTTTTAGCAGTTCTTATAGCGCTCGGTAGTTTTCCAAGATGGTCTTGCATTAAAACGATGTCTGCTGTTTCAATTGCGCTGTCAGTACCTTTTCCCATTGCAATGCCTAAATCGGCTGTTGCTAAAGCAGGTGCATCATTGATACCGTCACCAATCATCGCTACTTTTCCTTTTAACGCTAATTCTTTTACTTTTTCCACTTTATCTTCTGGTAACAGATTAGCGTAATACTCTGTCACTCCCACTTTTCGTGCCACTTTCTCTGCTGTTTTTGGATGGTCACCTGTCAGCATCACTGTATGTTGAATACCCGCTTGGTGGAGCGCCTTAATTACGCTTTTACTTTCTTCTCTAATTTCATCAGAAATTCCGACTAGCCCCATCACTTGACGTTCATCAGCAAGCAATACTAACGTCAAACCTTCTTCTTTCATTTTCTCAATATCGGTTTTCACATTCTCTGTTATTTGTAAATGCGAAATACTTTTCTCATTCCCCACCCAATATCGTTTACCTTGAATACGTGCGATGATCCCTTGTCCAGAAACCGTTTCGATTTCCTCCGGATCATGTAAAGCGACTTCTGTCTCAACCACTTTTTTCATAATTGCCTTGGCCAACGGATGGGATGAATTTTTCTCAATCGAACCAATAATCCGATAGAACTCATCTTGATCCTCTATATAAACCGTTACTTTTTCAACATGGGGCTCTCCTTTTGTAAGAGTTCCTGTTTTATCGAAGGCAATCGCATTAATTTTTCCTAACTGCTCAAGAAATACTCCTCCTTTTACAAGAATCCCATTACGGGCATTTCTTGTAATCCCAGAAACAATCGCAATCGGTGAAGATAAAATTAGCGCACACGGACATCCGACAATCAAAACGGCTAAACCTTGATAAAACCATTTGTTCCACTCAGCACCCAAAAATAGTGGAGGTATCACCATAACTAAAACGGCAACAATCATAATTAGTGGAGTATAATATTTGGCAAAACGATTAATAAACAGCTCCGTTGGTGTTTTTGTTTCCTGCGCTTCCTCGACCAAATGTAAAATTTTTGCTAATGATGAATCCTCATATGATTTTGTAATCTCAATTTTCAAAATTCCTTCGTTATTAATACTTCCGCCAAATACCGTTTCTCCGCTTTCCTTTTCAACAGGTAATGACTCCCCCGTAATGGCAGCCTCATTCACGGAGCTTTTACCTTCCACAACTACTCCATCCGAAGGAATTTTTTCTCCGGGTTTTACTAAAACAATATCTCCTACTTGAAGGGACTCAATAGGAACCACTTTCTCTATGCCATCTTTCAATACTGTCGCTTGCTTTGGAGCCACTTCCAATAATTTTTCCATCGACTTTCTGGCCTTTTCCATTCCAACGCCTTCAAGATATTCATTTAATCCAAAAAGAATGGCAACAACCGTTGCTTCTTTCCACTCTCCTATGGAGATGGCCCCAATTAATGCCACGGTCATTAACGTATCAATGTTGAATTTCAGTTTAACTAAGTTTTTTAAACCTTTCAAAAACGTCTGATATCCGCTAATAGACATGGCAATTAAGTACAAACCGATCACTAGAAAACTGTTTGTCTGCTTCTCAAGGAAAAACGCTATGAAGTATAAAGCAGTCGAAACAATAAGCAAAAACTTTAAATTGGCTCCTTGATGATGTGAATGCTCATGTCCATGATGATGAGCCTCAGTTTTTTCAATAAATGCTCCGTCTTCGGATAAAATCTTTTCGACTTGTTTTAAATCAACTTTTTCATCAATTTTTAGTTTTCCTGTATTATAATTTAGTGTTGCTGATTCCCCGTGTTCTAAACTCCGAATTTTCTTCTCGATTTCGGCAGCGCAATGAGCGCATGACAAGCCTTGTATTCGATATTCCTCCATGATAAAATCCCTGCCTTTTTAATGATGTCTCGCGTGATCAATTGTTTGTTTCAGGATGTTCATGACATGCTTATCGTCATGAGAATAATACAGCGTCGTTCCTGCGCGTCGGTATTTAACAAGGCGCAAATTTTTTAGAAAGCGCAATTGATGTGACACAGCTGATTGTCCTAACGACAATTTTTCAGCAATTTCGTTCACTGAATACTCCTTTTGTGATAGTAAATATAAGATTCTAATTCTCGTCGGGTCACTTAATGCTTTAAACGTTTGTGAAACAATAAATAAGGTTTCCTCGTCTAAATCCTTATCAACAGATGGTGTATGTTTAGATTCTTCCATAAAATATTCCTCCTATATTTAATATATGAACATATTCTCATATATTCTACAAAAAAAGTATCATAATATTCTATACACTGTCAAACAATATTAATGAATACGTAATAAAAACATATAGATAAACAATAAACCAAGTAATACATACAGCCCAAACTCATGAAATTTCATTTTTCTTTTGGCTTTCCATAAGATTTCATGGAATGTTACAAATGATAAAGTGCCAATTGCTCCTCCGAACAAGAGGGTATTGAGTTTATAAGAATGGTCTCCAATTAGAAATCCGGCAAAAATGCTTGCACCCAGAACAATAGCCAAAAAAACAGCACTAATTACAAACAATACGGATGAGGATTCTACAAATGCCATTGACCCCATTAAAGCCATTCCTTCAGGGATATGATGTAGAATCAATGCGGCTAACAGTGAAGAAAGAGAAAATGCTTCGGTTTTCATCGTGGTCCCTAACGCCAAACCAGTTGGCAAGTTATGAATGCCAATTGCAACAAGCAAAAGTATAAAAGAATGCATATACTCTAGGCTTCCATTGGCCACATTTAAATTTCTATGTAATAAGTTCTCAGTTATACTCATCGATAAAATACCTGCTAATACCCCTAAGACAATTCCCATCCAGCTGTTCTGAGTAAAACTTTCTGGAAGCAATTCGAATAGAATTAATCCGAGCAACAGACCGCCGCAGAAAACGAAAATCCGCTCTATCTTCATTCCTAAAATAAAACGGAATAAAAAGCTGAAAATTCCCCCAAAGTAATTATAAAAATGGTAATGATCGGAACAACTAGTATTGTTCTTTCTTCCATGATGTCACCCTTCCTTTTGTCCATATTCATTTTCATCTATCCTTATGCATGAATTTAGCAAAACACGTCTTATCAACATAAAAAACACCCTTTTCTTTCCGCCTTCCTGCACTAAATTTGTACAAGGTCATTTCCGTTGACAAAAATCAAACTAGTGCATATGATATGATTAAAAGTTGGTTTAGAGAAAAATTATGAGTTAAAGACAAATTGTTGTCTGGAGGTAAAATATGATGGATTCTACCAAACTTGTTCCACTTTCTAATTGTAGTCCCGGTCAAAAATTCAAAATTGTACAATTGGAGCTCATTGGTACGATGCGGTATAGATTGCTTGATTTAGGTTTTGTTCCCGGAGCAGTTATCAGTGTGCAACAAAAAAGTCCACTAGGAGATCCCACCGCTTTTCGGGTCAACAACACAATGATTGCCTTGCGCGAAGAAGAAAGTAGCAAAATATTTGGGGAGGTCATAGAGAATGACTGAAGACAAAGAATGGCGTATCGCTTTGGCTGGAAACCCGAATACAGGCAAAAGCACATTATTCAACGCATTGACCGGTCTACGACAACATACGGGGAATTGGCCCGGAAAAACGGTTGTTCACGCTGAAGGCTCTTTTACCTATAATGATAAAACTTATAAAATCATTGATTTACCCGGAACTTATTCCTTATTGTCCAATTCGGCAGATGAAGAAGTCGCAAGAGATTTTATTATATTTGAAAAGCCAGATGTAACTATTGTCGTGCTTGATGCTACCGCTCTTGAACGCAACTTAAACTTAGCTTTACAAGTGCTTGAGATGACAGATCAAGTCATTGTCTGTATTAACTTAATTGATGAAGCTAGAAAAAAAGGAATCGAGATTAATAAATCATTATTATCCAAAAAATTAGGTGTTCCAGTTTTGACAATATCGGCACGAAACGGTGAAGGAATCGATGAACTTTTGAAAACAATCGACCTAATGGTAAACGGAAAAATTAAAACAAATCCACTTAAACTCCAATACGGTCCAGACATCGAAGAAAAAATCGCTAAATTAATACCCTTAGTAACTAAATTATTCGGAACCGAGTATCCGGCAAGGTGGGTTGCTTTACGTCTATTAGATGGAGATCACAGCCTTTTAGATGCGTTGAAGCGGGACTATCATTCATCAGTAAGGAGGATGACAGCAAATGGATACTCATGCAGCTGTTAACCGCGAAAAAAGTTTTCAAGAATTAGTGAAATATGCAGAGTCTTTATCAAATACCCAGACTCGTGACAGAATTGTTAGTCACATTTTTCAAACAACGAAAAAGATTTGTAATGACGTAGTTTCATACAATCAAAAAGAAAAGCCAAACCCAACGGAAAAACTAGACCGAATTTTCACATCAAAAATTTGGGGATTTCCTATTATGCTGGCAATGTTGGCAGTTGTCATCTATATTACCATCGCTGGAGCCAACATTCCGTCGTCCATGCTAGCGAATTTCTTCGGCTGGTTGGAAGGGTATTTGACTTTAGCATTCAAAGCTATTAATGCGCCAGACTGGCTGTATGGCATTCTCGTTTTAGGTTTATATCGCGGTACAGCATGGGTTGTGAGCGTTATGCTGCCACCAATGGCTATTTTCTTCCCGATTTTTTCTTTATTGGAGAATTACGGTTATTTGCCTCGTGTCGCCTTTAACATGGACCGTTTATTTAAAAAAGCAGGTGCACATGGAAAACAATCACTTACGATGGCAATGGGATTTGGATGTAACGCTGCAGCGATTATGTCCACTCGAATTATTGAATCGCCTCGCGAACGAATGATTGCCATTTTAACGAACAATTTCGTTCCTTGCAATGGGAGATGGCCGACTCTCATTTTATTATCGTCCCTTTTTATGGCGGCAAGCTTTACAGACGAGCTAAGTACGATGGTGACAGCGGCTGTCGTAGTCGGAATGGTCCTTTTCGGTATTGTTGTGACATTATCCGTTTCATGGATTTTATCAAAAACGGCATTAAAAGGAATACCAACCCACTATACGTTAGAATTACCTCCTTACCGTAATCCTAAAATTTGGAATACTATTGTTCGGGCAACGCTTGATAAATCGTTTTATGTACTGAAACGTGCAGTAACTGTTGCTGCACCAGCGGGGGTTTTAACTTGGATTTTAGCCAATACGTACATCGGCGATACAAGCATTTTGCTTACCATAGTTCACTTTTTAGATCCGTTCGCAAAAAGCTTAGGGCTTGACGGTTTTATTCTTATGGCATTCATATTAGGATTGCCGGCAAATGAAATTGTTTTGCCGATTCTTCTCATGGGCTATTTATCAACAGGAGCATTAACAGAAATTGAAGATATGAGTACATTAAAACAAATTTTTATTGACCATGGCTGGACTTGGTTAACGGCATTAAATACAATGTTATTCTCTTTGTTACATTATCCTTGTGGTACAACACTAATTAACATTTATAAAGAAACAAAAAGTAAGAAATGGACATTTGCTGCTTTTGCCATTCCTACTGTTTTAGCAATAACTATCACGTTTGTTATCAATCAAATTGTTCGCTTATTAGGCTTAATTTAATTAAGAAGTTAACTTATTCTTATTTGGATCTGTCTCTCTTTCATTATTACCGTATCACATTAGAGAGAACAGATCCTATTTTCATATCTGTAGTATCTCATATCCTTATGTAGCGGCTATATATTGAGCTTTTCCAAAATGCAAATACCAACCAAAAAAGTTTTTCCCTGTTTTAAGAAAACGTGTATAATAGTGACGTACCTTTTATGAATATATGTTCATTTATTAATTTTTATTGTCAGGAGGATACAAAATGCTAAGTTACAGAAAACTTTTCCCTATTACATTATTAAGCACTCTCCTAATTGTTGGTTGCTCTAATTCGCTACAAGAATCAGGAAACAACAAACAAGGGCATCAGCAAACAGTGAGCAGAGATATTGTAGAAGAAACAAAAAATATCGAGGTTCTACCAAGTTTCTTGGATGATAAACCGAAAGAAATGAAAAACTTATACGTTAGCGTAGCGAAAAATAGAGAATTGCTTGAAAATATTCCGTGTTATTGTGGCTGCGGTGAATCTTCTGGTCATAAAAATAATTATGATTGCTTCGTATTTAAAACTCACATTTCGCACCCTCTCGACAAAAATCGGGAGGATTTTTTTATCTTCCTGTCGAATAAAACCTTGGAACACAAGGAAAGCAAAGGAGTTTGCTCATCATGGACGTTCAAATTCGGGCCATTTATGAAAGTTCTTATTTGAATATAATAAGCGCCCTGTTCAAAGATCTTGACCTTCCTCAGTTGATTGATCGTCTCGTTCCCGTGGATCCGCAATGCCAAACTCGAGCCAGCGATATCGTCAAACTAATCGTTCTGGATATCTTGAGCGGCCGGCAAGCGCTCGTTCATTTGGAACAATGGGCGCATGACATCGATTTGCCGAAGCTGATT
>NZ_FOJQ01000076.1 GCF_900111795.1 Anoxybacillus pushchinoensis
CGTTGGTCGATCGAATGTTTTTTCCGTCAAGCGAAAGACCAGCTGAAACTCGATGGATACCGCGTTCGCGGGCGTCGGGCGGTGAAACGGTATTGGATCTTGGTGCAACTTGCGTATGTGTACAGCATGTTCGAGTCGAACAGTGATGTTTCGGATGGGCTCGATCTCCTGCGCAAGAGAAAAGGACATAGCCTCGTGGAGTTCATTTATCGTGCAGCAAAACAAAATATTCCCATTGATACCGTGAAAAAACAGCTCCACGTGGCATAAGGGGTACCCTGTTTGTCTCTTTTCAAATGGTAATTATTGTAACGAAAATTGCTCAACTACAGAACAAAACAAAAAGCAAAAAAACAAAGTAGTGTCGAAGCCTCTAACGAAGAACAGATGGCGTTTTCGATATAGCATTTATTCAGCCTTGACTAACTGCCTTATAGTCAAGGCTTTTTATTTTGGTTTTTAACCTTATCTATAAAATTCGAGATGTCATCGACTACAGCATCTAAATCCTTCTTTATTTCATGTTCCCAAATTCTTTTTACATGCCAACCATTCTTTTTATAATAATCATTTACCTTTATATCCCGCTGTTGATTACGTAAGAGCTTCTTATCCCAATATTCTTGATTGCTTTTTGGTTTGTTGCCATGAATGGGACATACATGCCAAAAACAGGAGTCTATAAAGATGGCTATTTTATATTTCTTTAAGGAAATATCAGGTTTGCCGAAAAGGGTTTTATCATTTTTTCTAAATCGGTATCCCCTCCTCCATAGTTCTTTTGTAAGGCGATTCTCCAACCTTGACTGAGAACGGATAGCTTTCATCGTTTTCGTTCTATTTTCTTTGGACATATTATCTGCCATAAAGTTTCTCCCTTCATTCATCCTTCTACTTTAATTACCCATTTTACTAAATAAAATAAGTTATAATAGGATTAGTCAATAATGTTTGAAAAGTAAATCTATTTTAAGTTACAATAAAAAGGAACGTATGTTTTGTTTAGATGTATATATATACATCCAATTTAAAATTTTAACCTCTGATTTACGCAGCACACCCGATGCGGCGCAACACCTCATCCGGGTGTTGTAGAACGTACTGTTCAAAGCGAGTAATGGATTGGGCAATGTCATTTTGATCCTTGTGAAAAACATTGGTAATCACCTCATCTTTCAACCACTTCCATAACCGTTCAATCGGGTTCAACTGTGGAAAATACGGTGGCAAAAAGATGAAATGAAACGCATCGCCTTCCTCGCCATCAAGAAAGGCTTGTACCATCTTGGCATGATGAATACGCGCATTGTCTAACACAAGCACGAGGAATCGATCCGTATATTTCTCTTTCAATCGGCGCAAAAAGTCGAGGAACGTTTCGGCATTGACGGATGATGCACGATGGAAAACAACATCGCCTTGTTGAACGTCAACTGCATCAAAAATGGACACATGGTCATGGTGACCGTAGCTTGGCACTTGTTTTTGATTTCCTACTTCTGCCCATGTCGTACGTAGCGCTTGATAAGCACGAACATGTGTCTCATCCACATAAAACATGGTAACATTCTCGGTAATTAGTTTTTTTATAAATTCAAGTTCTCTTTGAAAAGCAGCTTGACGCTTAGCGTCTCCTTTGACGAGCTTGTAAGTCGGACGTGTCCATGACAAACGAAGACGATGCAACAACTTGCGAATCCCTTCCCGTGACATCGAAACGCCATAAGTTTGTTGAATGTAAGATTGTAAAATGCGCGTATTCCATGATGAAGCGATGCCCCAGCCAGCATCCAAAGGTGTAGTAGTTAACACGAGTTGTCTGATTTCTTGTTGTTGTTCTTCCGTAAGAAACGGCACGCGACCAGGTGGTAAGCAACGATCGAGTAGATGATCGAGCCCACCTTGATTAAAACGTGCAACGTAGAGGGCAACCGATTGACGGCACAGATTGACCATTTTTGCGACATCTTTACCGAGGTGACCTTCCATAACAAGACGAACAGCGGTCACCCGAACACGAAGGGAAGCATCTTTGATTTTCCGTTCTTGTTTCCGAAGGGTTCGAGGTGTCCAACCGTGATCATTTGTGATTTTCAAACGTTTCATGCCAATTCCGCTCCTTTTGTATAGAAATATTTAGGAGCAGTATAGCTATGGAAAAAGGTGTTCATACAGAAGTCATGGTTTTAAGGTGCATGTATATAGAAAAGGGTGAAGGTTAATTATGTGGGCTGATGATGCTTCAAAAATAGATATGTTGGCTTATGAACCTTATGCAAATCTTATTTGTGAAATTGCTACAAGCGAACGAATGAATCCCTTGACAATAGGTTTATTTGGCAACTGGGGCAGTGGCAAATCTACTTTACTACATTTAATTGAACAAACAACAAAAAATCAAACTAAGAAAAAAATTGCTGTTGTAACAGTAAATGCTTGGATGTTTGAAGGGTATGATGATGCAAAAACAGCTTTAATGGAAGCGATTCTGCAAAGCCTCCAGGAGAATTCAACCTTTTTTGAGAAGTCTGCTGAGCAAATAAAAAATCTGATTAAAAGAGTAGATTGGATAAGAGTGGGGAGTACAGCCTTAAAGAAGGGGATTCCATTATCACTTAGCCTACTTACTGGAAATCCTCTTCCTATGCTTTTCGGTGGATTAAAAGTTGAAGATTTTGATACCGAAAAAGAAGTGGAGGAACAGTTGGATAACGCATCAAAGTTAAAAGAAATGTACATAAAAGCACAACAGCAGGAGAGCATCATTGGTAATGTCAGAAAATTCAGGGAAGACTTTACTAACATTATTCGTGAATCAAAAATTGATAACCTAATCATCATGATTGATGATTTAGATAGATGTAGTCCTGATAGGATTATTGAGACATTAGAAGCAATCAAGTTGTTTTTAGCAGTAGAGAAGACAACTTTTATTATTGCAATGGATGAAAACATTATCACTTATTCTATCAAAAGAAAATATCCTCAGTTGGATGATGTAGATTTAGATGTATCAATAGATTATATAGAAAAAATAGTCCAATTACCTATTAGGATTGCTGAATTGGCAGAGACGGATATAAAGAATTATATGCTCCTATTGATAAGTGAAATGTATTTAAGTGAGGAGATATTGAACCAGCTAATCAGCAAGTTGAAAGAGAAGGGGATTTTTGTTAAGGGAGAAATTATAAGTGGGAAAGAACTTATTGAAATTGTTGCTGGATTATCAAACGCAAATGGTGAAATTTATAAACCTGGATATAGCCAATCAGATTTTGAAGAACAAATAAATATATTTAATAGTATTGGCAACGTAATTGCGGCCACACTCAAAGGGAATCCACGACAAACCAAGCGGTTTTTAAACACCTTTTACATTAGAAAGAGTCTTGCTGAGATACAAGGGATAGACTTAAACTTAGCTGTTTTAGCTAAGTTGATGGTTCTTGAGTATATTGATAAGGACCTATTTAAAGAACTATACAAATGGCAGATTGAACACAATGGATACCCGAAACCTCTGTCTGAGATTGAAAATAAGGTATTAAATCAAAACTTGAATAAAGAAGATGATTCAAAAACAAGTTCAGAAGAAAAAAATAGTGGATGGTTCGAAGAAAAAATAAAAAGATGGATCGGGGTAGAACCGACTAATCTATCGGAATTTGATTTATCTCAATATTTTTATTTAGCTCGCGACTCGGTCACTGATAAAAAACTTTCTTCAATAAACTTAAATCAAGAAGAACGGAAAATCATTAATCAAATCTGCAACGCATCTTTCTCAGAAATAATTAGAAAGAGGAAGATTGAGGAACTTAAAGAGGTGGATGAGGTTACTCGAAATGAAATTGTTAAAGGGATTATATCAAAATATAATCAGGACCATAAGGCTCATTTATGGGTTTTAGTGCAACTTTATAAAGTGTTTCCTCAATATCAACAACGTCTTTTCGAAGAGTTCAAAAAAATTAAGAAAAGCGATGTTACACCAAAAGAAATTATTTTATTTTTCGAGACAGGAAAACAAACTTTTGATAAATTGAGAGACTTTTATGTAAACGAGAAGAAGATGGATGATAAACTATGGACAAAAATAGGGGGATAAAATAAATGGGAACGTCTAAAGGATATATTCCTCCAACTGGTTACTTATGGTCAGATTCTAAAAGGGCTGTAACAAATATGGTTAGGAGTGGTTTTACTCCTTCCTCCGTAGGAAAGGCTGTTTCAAGTTTTTCTAAGGCTATGAGGGATGGAAGGAAGTCTTATTCAAACTCAGTTGGTAATATAGGAGCAAAGTCAGTCAACTTCATTGAGGCTGTAAGGCAATATGGATTTTTGGAAGCATTGGAAAAGGTAGGGCTATCACATTTAAGAAACCTGCCAGCTGAAAAGATACGTTCAGGTCTCTTAGAGTATTTTAATGAAAGCGGAAATGACTTATATGAAAGTGTTGCTCAACAAAGCATGAGTGAACTTATGAGAGAACTGTTGATGAGTGCTGAGAATGAAGAAGATTACAATAACATTATTGGTTCGATTGATACGGGGGAATTCATTAGGGAGTTTATTATAAAGTTTATACAAAACTGTTTTTTTACTAACTTCGCTGAAAAGTTGATGACTATGTTTAATACTTTGAACAAATATGATACGGCCGAAGAAAGTGTCAAGACTTACATTCGTACTACAATAGAGTCCGAGTTTTCAATAGAAGACATCCAAAAGGTTGATTGGAACGGAATGCAAGGAAGACAAATTATAGAGGAAAAATGCAATAAGGCATTTGAAATTTTGTCTGTTTGGAGTGAGGCTCTTGTTTAATGTATGGATTAACAAGCAGGTAGAGGATAGTATTGGGGATAGAAGATTTGAACAGAACTTGGTAGTTTTCAATTTATTTGACAAAAACAATAAATCAAACGTTAAGACAGATGTAGAGCAATTATGGAGAAGATTTGGCTTCCAATCTTTATCAAATATCAGCGAGGATTTGTTAATTATAGCTATTAGCGTATTTTGTGCAGATAAAAGGATACCTCGAAAAGATACATTTGATAATTGGACAAGGAATATTACGCTACACTTGCCGGTGTTGGAAGTGGAGAAATGGATTAATGTAAAAGCAAAATTGGAAGAGACGCTTGGATTTTTAAGTGGGGATAAATGGACAATTAAATTTAGAAAATCAGAGAACAAATTTAGAGCGAATAAGAAAAATACTAAAAACAAACTAATAGACAAAGCAAGATTTAATTCAGTCAGCTTGTTTTCTGGCGGTTTGGATTCTTTTTGCGGTGCTTTGACTCTTTTAGACAGACGTGAAAATACTTGCTTCGTCGGATTTAGGGAATACAATCTTTTAACGAGTAGACAGAATGAACTTTTTGATGAAATAGATAAAGCCTATCCTTCTGTATCTAAGGAGCTAATTTTATTTAATGTAAACCCTTTATCCCCGCTAAAAGTAGACGGAGAAAAAGCTCGATTAGGAGTGGAGAGTTCAAGCAGAAGCAGGTCATTTTTATTCTTAGCTGGTGCAGTTGCAATTGCCTCTATCTTGGGGAATAGAACTCCTGTTTATATACCAGAAAACGGATTTATTGGTATAAATGTTCCTCTAACTGATAGCAGAAACGGAAGCTGTAGTACAAGAACTACCCATCCCATTTTCTTAAAATCACTAAATCAAATTTTACAAGAAGTTGGTTTAAATCATACCATTCAGAATTTTTATTGGGACAAGTCGAAAGGTCAAATTGTTGCAGAGCATAAAGATAAAACAGTTTTTAAGAAAAATGCTCCAAGAACACTTTCATGTTCACATCCATGCTTATCAAGATACGATAAAATTAAACCACCTTGCAACTGTGGTTACTGCTATCCCTGTCTCATCAGACGAGCATCATTTTTGGCTGTAGGAACTGATAAGACTGTCTATAATAGTAAATATAAGCTAAATGCCGAATTTATTTTGAAATATAACAACCTGCAAGGGAAAGCCAGTGACTTAAAGGCTCTTCTCTTTAGTATAAGAAGGTATCTTAAACATAAGGATGATGCGGACTATATTAGAGCCCTTTTGGTTCGGCAAGGGGCACTATCGTATGATAAACTAATTGCATACGAACGGCTATATCATCAATCAATGAAAGAATTGATAGAGATGATTAAGCAGGAAGATGCTAAAAATGGTGGCGGATTGTTAGATTATTTGGGAATTGGGGATAAAGAACATGCCCAGCTTAGTTGATTTTCATATTCACATTGATTACTACAAGAATTATGAGGAAATGTATAGCTACTTTGCTCAAAATAAAATATATGCTCTATTTGTTACAAATTTGCCTGAAATATACGATAAATGTAAGAAACTATTTCCTAAGTCAAAGTATGTAAGAATAGCTATGGGGTATAATCCTCAAATAGCAAAAACCCATCGTTTCAATAAAACTCTTTTTGAAAAATGGCTTCCTCATACAAAATACATTGGTGAAGTAGGATTGGATTACTCAAAAGAATATTTTGATTACAGGATGGAACAGCAAAGGGTATTCAGATATATCTGCAAGAGGGCAGGGGAGCATAATAAGATATTGTCTATCCATTCCAGAATGGCAGAGAGAGATGTTTTAAATATTTTAAAGGAAAGTAATGTGCGTTTTGCTGTATTTCATTGGTATTCAGGACCTCTGTCTCTGGTGGATGAGATAATAAGAAATGGATATTATTTTTCTGTGAATTACTCAATGTTAACAGCAGAAAAAGGACTTAAAATCATAGAGAAAATTCCCTTGGAACGATTATTAATTGAAACTGATGGACCTTTTGGCAAAGGTAGCATAGCATCATATAATTTACAATTTATTTATGATGAGTTTGCAAAAGTGTTAGGTATTAAGGATATAAAGGGAGTAGTATTTAATAACCTAAAGACGTTATTGAATAACCAGAAAAGGTACGAACAATGAACACAATGATGTTAGTCTAGATTATAGACACAACGAATAGGGAAATGTACAGTAAATCTATCAATGATGCGGGGTGTCTATAATGACAAGACGTTTTGATAAAGAATTCAAAATACACAGCGAACAGTGCCAGGCACTGTTCGCTAATTATTTTGAATCATTCCTGAAAGTCGCCCTCTTTGTTAATAAGGGGAGTTTATAATTCGTTTCTGTAAATAGAGGTAGTGTGGAAAGCGAGATCAAAAAGTATTTCAAAGATGGATTGTAATCAGCTTTATTGTTCATAAGAAGTGGTGCAAAAGCTTTCGATATCGGTTCAAAAAAACTGTGAGACAGTATTTAATAAGGCAATTGGTGCATAGAATCGCTGAATTAGAAAATAAAACTTTGGATTTAGTCTACAAAAGTTTATTTGGAGTGGAACGTTGTACTTCAAGATTTTCTTCTATAACCTTTTTTATAAATCTAATTCGTGATATAATTGTTATAACAGTTATAACAATTATAACAAAGAGGTGAGATAAATGTTAAGCGCAGAACGAAAAGTATTAAAAGTTGGAAATTCACTTGGGGTTACCTTTCCAATGGAGTTTCTAAATAAGCTTGGTATTCATCAAGGAGATGAAATACAAATGGAGCTTGAAGAGGATAAAATTGTTATAAAGAAAAGTAAAAAAGTTGATTTGCCAAAAGGAATCTCCCAAGATTTTTTTGAAGTATTAAACGAAACTCTTGAAGAATATGATGAGACCATCAAGGGGCTTATTGATCGATGAGATATCTAACCGTAGAAGAAGTCGTTGCGATTAATTTTTTCATTATTGGAAAATATTCTCCAAATGAGCTGAAAGGGATAAAAGAACCTGCATTGTTAGAA
>NZ_FOJQ01000079.1 GCF_900111795.1 Anoxybacillus pushchinoensis
AAAATTCGTTCGCAAAAACAACCGTCAATTGCATAAGGCAACCATCTTGAAAGGTGGAAAACGAAAATCAAACAAAGCTCCACGATTTGTCAAAGGGTTTCAACTGTTTGACAAGGTGGTGTACGAAGGGAAAGAATGTTTTATATTTGGCAGAAGAAGCAGCGGTTATTTTGACCTTCGGCTGTTAGATGGCACAAAAGTGCATGCTTCAGCAAGCTGGAAAAAACTAAAAAGAGTTGAGTATGCTAGTACATTACTAATTGAAAGGAGGAAGGGCGATTCCTCCCCGACTTTCGCTCTCGCTTAGAAGTCGGGGTCTCCTCGCCTAAAACTGATGAAATGTCATGAGGCTGACATCATTTGTCAGCCTTTAATCGTTTGAAGAAACTCCTCGACTTGTTCGCGTGTTTTTGCATTGGCGCTATGCAAGTGGGCGATTTTTTCGCCGTTTTGGAATACAAGTAAGCTCGGAATGCCCATGACGTTGTATGTTTCCGCAATGTCTGGCACATCGTCGCGATTGATGTCATACCATGTAAATTGTGGGTAAGCGGCAATGACTTCATCCATAAATTGATCCATTCGTACGCAATCTGGGCACCATGTTGTAAAAAATTTCACGACAACAGGTGTAGCCGATGCGATTGCTTGTTCAAATTGTTGTGCGTCTTGTAGCCGTTCCATATGACACGTCCTTTCTTTTGATTTCGTCTTTTATTTTAGCACATGTTTTCGTTTTTTACGTATGAAAAAGCAAGGGGGGAAAGCGATGGATCGATTGGAAAAAGAACTGCAATCGTATGTGCGGGCAAAACATCAAAAGCACGATGCGTTCATGAAGGCGTTTGACTCATGGGGAAAAGAGATGGAGATGACGCTAAACAAACTTGAAAAAATAAATGGGGCGCTATTTCAACAGTTTCAAGCAAACATGAGCGATGCGGAAGCGTTTTTTGCGAAAAAAGAAAAGCAGTTCGCCCGCATGTTTCGGCAAGGAGGGGAATTTTTATAGGAGCGCCCATACCAAATTCATTTGTATGCATATGATGTAAGCGACAACGTTCAAGGAGGTGGAGTCTCATGGGCTTCGGATATTGCGGATATGGTTACGGTGGCTACGGCGGCGGATACGGCGGCGGATACGGTTCAACATTTGTGTTAATCGTCGTGTTGTTCATCTTGTTAATTATCGTTGGTGCAGCGTTCGTTCACTAAAAAGAGACGTTCCAAAGGGTCACGCCTTTGGAACGTTTTTTTTGTTTTTTCATATGCTGAAAAAGAAAAGTGAAGGAGGCGGAGAAAAATGGATCAACATTTTTTTAAAAATATCGAAAAGAAAACGGGCGTCAATATGCAAGACATTTTTGCGCTTGCGAACTCGTTGCAACATGCGAATTTCAAAGATGAAAAAACGGTGCGCGGCATCGTGAAGCGCGTGGCGCAAATCGCTAATCGCAACGTGCCGAAAGAATTGGAAGATAAAATTGTTCAATCGATTATCAACAACGGAAAACAAATGGACTTCAATACGATCGCGAACATGTTAAATAAAAAATAACGAAAAAGCGAAAAGTCTTAGACGAGGCTTTTCGCTTTTGTTTGAGAAGAAAGCAAGCGCGAGGCGGTTGCTTTTTTTAAACGGCGCATGGACGGAACGGAAATAAAGAGACGCTCTTTGGCGCGCGTGACGGCGACGTACAGAAGGCGGCGCTCTTCTTCAAGCGGTGCGACATCGCCGTTTCGGTACGCCTCAAGTGCATAATCGTGAGGCAATAGTCCGTCCACCGCCCCGATGATATATACGATCGGAAATTCTAACCCTTTCGAACGATGAATCGTCATGAGTTGAATGCCGTCATCGCATGTCGTGTTGGCGTACGCTTTGGTGCGCGCGACGTGGGCAAGAAACGCGGGAATCGTTTTAAATTTGCGCGCGACAACTTTTACATCGCGTACGTCATCGGATCCTTTTTCTATCGTATTTCCTTCGTTGCCGCGCTTTTTTAAAAAGTCGCCAAACCCCATTTCTTTTTCAATGAAATCGATCGCCTCAAGCGGCTTCATTTCTTTCACTTTCGCAAATAGCGGAACGATCGTGCGCAATTTTTGTTGTTGAAACGGTGCGATACGATCGAGTTTAGCGAGCGCCTCCACGAGCGAACAGTCTTGTAAAATCGAGATCGCTTTCAAGTCGTTCATGACCGTTTGTTTTAAAAACAACACCGTCGCCACATCGGCAAGCGCTTGTTCGTTGTTCGGATCGATGCTTAATTGAAGGAAGCTTAACAAATAGCGCACGATGCGACGGTTGTAAAATGATTCTCCGTCCGTCGTCACCGGGAGGCGAAGTTGAGCGAGCCGTTCAAAGACGGCGCGCGACGCGGCGTTCGTTCGGCATAAAATAGCGATATCGCTCGGTTTCGCACCTTGTTTCATTCGCTCTTGTATGTCGCATACGATCATCGTCGCTTCTTCTTCCTCATCGTACGGAAAGAAACATATCGGCATATGTGTGCTATCCGTTTGGGCGTTCATTTGTTTCGGAATGCGCGTGCGACTTTTAGAAATAATGCTGTTGGCAAGCGATACGATCGGATGTGGCGAACGATAATTTTCCGTCAACTTTACGATTTTTGTATGTGGAAAATCTTGTTGGAATTGATGAATAAACGATGAATCAGAGCCGCGAAACGCATAAATCGCTTGATCGTCATCGCCGACGGCGCATATATGGTGCGTATGTGACGCAAGCAACTTCATCGTTTCATATTGCACGTTGTTAATGTCTTGAAACTCATCGATGAGAAAATAATGAAACCGCTCTTGATATGGATAGAGCCGCTTTTCATCTGTCCGCAACATGTCATAACATGCATATAACATATCATCAAAGTCAAATACATCAAGCTCGCGCTTTTTTTGTTCGTATTGTGTATATAATTGAACGACGCGCTCGTCCCATTCGGTTTCGATCGCGATGTCAGCAAGGGAAGTAAGCGTATTTTTCCAATACGACATGCGCTGCATCGCTTCATCGTACGGAAAATCGCGCTCATCGATGCCGAGTTCGCGCCCGATTTCTTTTATCATTCGCTCTTTTTGCCAATCGCGGATGAGCCGCTCATGCCGCCAGCGAAACGGATCGGCATGTTGCAACATGCGATAAAATAAGCTATGAAATGTGCCGATTGTCGGCAGGACATCAAGGTTGTATGCATACAGTCGTTCCGCTAGCTCTTTTGCCGCTTTTGTCGTAAAGGTGACGATCATCATGTTTGAAGCTTTCATATGATGATTTGTAATCATTGCTGCAGCCCGTGTCGTCAACGTGCGCGTTTTGCCGCTTCCTGCACCGGCGAGGACGAGAAGCGGTCCTTCGACGTGGCGGACAGCTTCATATTGATCCGCATCGAGCGACACTCCGCATACGATCGTCTGTTTTTTTTCTTTCGCTTGAAACGGTTGGTGTGGTCGAATAGCAACCGCGTTTCCTCGTTGTCGTTCTTCTTTTATGCACGGATTCGAAACATGATAAAAGTGCGGGGCATGTTCAATCGCTAAATGCAAACGAACGATTCCACCGCACATCGGGCACGTCCATTTATTGCGTAAACTTTGTTCGTAAACGAGCTCGTATTTTTCTCGTGGCAATGTATGAAGGTCAAACAATTTGCCGTTATATTGCGCTTTGTTCATCGTAAAAACTCCTTCATGATGTAACGTCAACGTCTATGTTAACAAAACATACAATAAGAGAAAAGGAGTTTTTCGTTAGATGGCGAATGATATAACAAAGGAGGCGATTTGTATGCACATCCCACCGATTCGTTCAAACCCGCTTCATGTCCCGCGCGTCACAAACATACAACGAGCAACAAACGAGAAAAAACAACAAACGTCCCAAAAGAAAAAACGACCTCAAGATCGTTCTTTAAAAAAGCGTTAGTATGATTGTACGTGCATTCCTTTTCCTTCTTGCCATTCGGCGTATAAAATGTCGCTGTAGTTTTCAAACCCCGCATGGCGAATATGTTTTTGAAGCCATTGTTCGTCCCACCCATTTTCTCGTATATTGTCCCAAATGACTTCTCCATCGATAATGACGGTGACGGGCAATGTCGCTTGAGATGCAGATATGTTGTGGTCTTGGCGCGTCGGTTGTTCGTATGGGGCTTTTTTCATGACGCTTACGGTTCCGTCTGTTTCTAAAATGGCGTATTCGACTTCGCGAACGGAAAAGACGTTGCGAGCGCGAAGTAAATGTTGCAGTTGGTTTAAATCAAGCTTCGTTTTTTTCAATGCGTCATATAAAATTTTTCCTTTTGAAATGACGATCACTGGTTTTCCTTCGAGCAATTCACGCAGTTCTTTTTTCTTTTGCGTAATCATTTCAGTTGCGTAAATTAAAAGTCCCCAAAGAGCGATTGCGAACAATACTTGCGCAAGCCCGACATTTGCATCGTATAGCCCGTTTCCGACAAGCTCGCCGAGAACGAGGGCGGAAATGAAGTCAAACGGTGTAATTTGGGTAATTTGTGTTCGTCCGAGTATTTTCGCCATAATAAATAAGGCGATATAACCGACAATGAGTTCGACCGCAATTTGTCCAAATTCGTTCATAACAATATCCTTTCTTCTGTCGCTTCTTTTGTTAGTATGCCAAGTGAAAAAAAAAACATGCGACCGTTATGATCGCATGTTGATTGTTTTGACCATTGTCACATGTGGAATGCCAGCGTCAAGGAAGACGTCTGATACGGTTTCATAGCCGAGTTGTTTGTAAAACGGTTCGGCGTGTGTTTGGGCGTTTAGCTTCACTTTCGTCACGTGCTGTTTCGCGTATTGTTCGATCGCTTCCATCATTTGTTTTCCGATGCCGCGTCCGCGATAAGAAGGAAGGACGCAAATGCGTTCAATTTTACCGACGCCGTCTATTGTGCGAAAGCGACCTGCGGCGATCGGCTTGTCGTCGTCGTATAAAACGAAATGAACGGACTCGCTTTCGAATGCGTCAATTTCTTCTTCCTCTGATACGCCTTGTTCGTCGATAAAGACGGCGCGGCGAACGATCAGGGCGTCGCGCCAAAGCGTTTCCTCTTGTCCGTATTTGACGTACATATGATTATTCCTTTCCGAGATGAAATGTTTCGTATGCCGACCAAGATCCGTTGTCAAGCTGATATAACAGATGGAAGCGGTCGACTTGTTCTTCAAAATGGACAGACTGCATGTTAAAGCGTCCGAATACGTCGGAATATTCGTCGTTTGATAAATCGCGTGCGATCGTAATGTGCGGTACGAACGCATAGTCCGTTTGTTCGACGAACGGTGGACGATGTAATTTTTCATGTAGTTTGATGAGCGGCTCTGTTTTTTCCACTTTTAAATAAATGACATTGTTGACTGGATAAAACGAACTAAATTTCGTGACGCGCAACGTGAATGGCTCTGTTTCGCGCGCGACGTTGCGAAGTTGTTGAACGAGCTCATTGAGCTTGTCCTCTTCCACCTCAAACGCATACTTTAACGTGATATGCGGTGGGATTAAGGCGTAGTGAGAGTCGTACCGTTTACGATACGAATTTGCAAAATCTTGAATTTTTTTTGATGGAAAAATCGCGATACCACATTTCATGCGATTTCCTCCTTTCGTCATTATATTTATATATTATAACAAATTTTCGGAAAATACTGTTACATTTCAATAACTTTTTTTAATCCGATCGGTAAATCCGGTTGCCAGTATGTCCATGAATGATCGCCGTCAAACTCGTGGTAATGATAGCGAACTTGTTTTGTTTGAAGAACGTGAGCAAGCGCACGATTTGGTTCAATGAAATTACGGACAGCACCGTCTGTCGTTTTGACTTCGGTCTCTTTTATGCCGATGGAATGATAAAGCGCAAGCAAATGCCAATTTGAAAAGGATTGTATATGTGCCATCACATCGTCGTTCACATACGGCGACTGCATGACAACTTTTCCGAACGTATGCGGATATGTCATCGCGGTAAGGAGAGAAACGGTTCCTGCGAGCGAATCGCCAATGAGAATGCGGCTTGAGCCGATTTGATATGTTGAAAACTGTTCATCGACAAGCGGCGCAAGCTCGTTTGCTAGAAAGCGCATGTACGCTTCTCGTTTTTTTCCGTTCGGGTGGTATTTGTCATAACGATCGAATACGTCGCGGTATGGCACGCCGATGACGACAGCGCGCACGCCAAGCTCGTCAATGACGCGCCCGATTTTTCCAAACATAAAATAATCTTGACCATCTTGTGCGATGAGGACGAGATGTTTATAAAGTGGTGTGACAGGCTTTGTGCAGTATACGGGCAACGATAATTGTTCATCTAAATGTTGGCTGTGAAGTTTTAACTCCTGCATGTTCTCCCATCCTTTTTCGACGTTGTTCTTTCTTATCGTATCACATTTCGGCATTTTTTGTCGTTGCGTGATATGGTTCTGTTTTTTCATCCAATCGTAAAAATATATTAAAAATTTTGATAAAATATATTTGAGATCCCACTTCTTTCGTGATTATCTTTACATCTTATTGCATGGTTCTCTTATGAACATGTATAGTAAAAGAGAAAGCGAGGTGAACAACGATCATGATGGCGAATCGAGTGGAAAGGCATATGATTTTCGCCACTCATCCGTATTATCCGATGCTCGACGAGTATTGTTTTCGGTCAAAAAATTTGTACAACTTCGCCAACTATCAAGTGAGGCAAACGTTTTTCCAACACGGCACGTATCTTTCTTACAACAAGCTAGACAAGCTGCTGAAAACAGAAGGGATGGATACAGACTATCGAGCGATGCCAATGGCTCAATGTGCTCAACAAACGTTAAGAATGTTGCATCAAAATTGGCAATCATTTTTTAAGTCGATGAAAGATTGGGCAAAAAACAAAGACAAATATACAGGCAGACCGAAACCGCCCAAATATCTCAAAAAAGACGGACGATATGTACTTGTGCTAACGAATCAATCATGCAAAGTCGTCGATGAACAAATCACGTTTCCTGCCTGTTTTCAAGGGTTTCGGTTAAAGACAAACATGAAAGGGAAGCTACAACAAGTCCGATTCGTTCCGAAACACCGCCATATCATCGTCGAAGTCGTTTACAAAATCCCTATTCCAACACAAAAACAAGATAACAACAGATATATCAGTATTGATTTGGGATTAGATAACT
>NZ_FOJQ01000081.1 GCF_900111795.1 Anoxybacillus pushchinoensis
CCAACGTAGCCATTGAATGGCTGAGGGTAGTCAACTAGGGCTTGGCAAGCCCCCACTTCAAAAGCCGTTAGGCTTTAAGTGGTGGGTAGTTGACTCATATATTGTTCAAAACCTCGCTTGCGCAACACGCACGCCGGGCATTCGCCGCAGCCGTCTGCGATGATGCCGTTGTAGCACGTGAGCGTCTTATCGCGCACAAATTCAAGCGCTCCCAACTCATCAGCAAGCTTCCACGTTTCCGCTTTATTGAGCCACATAAGCGGCGTATGAATGACAAATTCGTAATCCATTGCTAAATTGAGCGTCACGTTTAACGATTTAATAAATACATCGCGACAGTCCGGATAGCCGCTAAAATCTGTTTCACATACCCCTGTGACGAGATGGCGTGCCCCTTTTTGTTTGGCAAGCACGGCTGCAAATGATAAAAACAATAAATTACGCCCATCGACAAACGTGGACGGCAATTGTCCTTCTTTTTGCTCGATTGCTATATCGCTTCTTGTAAGCGCATTTGGTGCGAGCTGATTTAATAGCGACATATCAAGCACCGTATGGGGTACATTCAGCTCTTTAGCAATCGAAGCGGCAACGTCAATTTCAAGCCGGTGGCGTTGGTTATAGTCAAACGTCACCGCTTCCACTTCAGCGAAATGTTTTTTCGCCCAAAATAAACAAGTCGTGCTATCTTGGCCGCCGCTAAACACGACGACTGCTTTTTCTTTTTTCATCTTTCGCTCCCCTTTCTAACATCGTGAGAAGAAAGAGCGTTCTAAAACAAAAAAGCTATCCCTCTACGGACATAGCTATCCCTAGTTTTTTTATAGAGGGTGTTCTAGAACCTCTCCTGCGCCGCGCACAGAATTCTTCTTCAATTGTACGCCTAACAATATATCATAAAACATATATTCATTCTACAAAAAAAATTATGCTTTATTTGTGAACTGTTTTCAGGATATAATAACAACAAAAAAAGTTAGGTGATTCAACATGACAAAACGCCCTACATTTGATGCAGCGCTTCAACAACTGCGCGAAAAATTAATGACGATGGTGTCTGCTTCCCAACATGCTTTACACGAAGCAATTGAAGCACTCAAAACACAAGATTTGGCGAAAGCGGACGAAATTATCGAAAATGATAAAAAAATTAATGAGTTTGAGCGCGAAATTAATGAGCTTGCGATTATGACGATTTTAAAGCAACAACCGGTCGCATCCGATTTACGCCGATTAATTGTTGCGCTAAAAATTTCATCTGATGTAGAACGCATCGGAGATATCGCTGTAAACATCGCCAAATCCGTCAAATTTATCGGCACAGAACCGCACGTAAAACCGATCGTTCACATCCCTGAAATGGCGGCTATCGTCAACGAAATGTTAGATCATGCGCTTCATGCGTTCCATAACGATGATATTGAAGAAGCGAAACGCATCGCACTAGAAGATGATCGGGTCGATGAACTGCAAGGAAAAATCATTCAAGAGTTAATTGATTTGATGAGCGAAAAGCCAGAGTTCACGAACCAAATTACACAATTATCTTTCGTGACGCGCAATCTTGAGCGCGCCGGCGACCATGTTACTAATATCGCTGAAAATATTTTATATAGCGTTAAAGGAATTCGTATTGATTTGAATTATTAAACTTGAACGTGCCTCATCTTTATATGATTTGAGGTACGTTTTCATTTGTCGATTTTTCCTGTCGATGATGATATAATCGTGTCGGGGGGAGGTGAGTGAACATGGATGAGATGCTCAAACGTATTTTCGATGAACTTGCATCGCTACGCAAACATATGGCTACAAAAGACGATATCGCCAGCATCGAACAACGTATGGCTACAAAAGATGATATCGCCGCCATGGACAAGCGTATCGAACACATCGAACAAACGATGGCCACAAAAGACGATATCACTAGCATCGAGCAACGCATGGCTACAAAAGACGATATCGCCGCCATGGACAAGCGTATCGAACACATCGAACAAACGATGGCCACAAAAGACGATATCGCCAGCATCGAGCAACGTATGGCTACAAAAGACGATATCGCCGCCATGGACAAGCGTATCGGGCACATTGAACAAACGATGGCCACAAAAGACGATATCGCCAGCATCGAACAACGTATGGCTACAAAAGATGATATCGCCGCCATGGACAAGCGTATCGGGCACATTGAACAAACGATGGCCACAAAAGACGATATCGCTGATATCGAGCGACGTATGGCTACAAAAGACGATATCGCCAGCATCGAACAACGTATGGCTACAAAAGACGATATCGCCAGCATCGAACAACGTATGGCTACAAAAGACGATATCGCCAGCATCGAACAACGTATGGCCACGAAAGACGATATCGCCAGCATCGAACAACGTATGGCCACGAAAGATGATATCGCCAGCATCGAACAACGTATGGCCACGAAAGATGACATCGCAGATCTTCCTCTTATTAAACAAGCTGTATTTGAAATACTAGAAGCAGTCAATGAAATCCCAACGATCAAGCAAAACCTCGCTGACATGTCCGAGAAACTTGAAGATGTCATCGCAACCCAAGCACGACACGAGCTCGCGATTCAGTCGCTTGCTGTTCGATCACTTGTACATGAAAACGAAATTCGTGCACTAAAAGCAAAATAACGACGCAAAAGGCTGTCACAAACTTCCTTGGGACAGCCTTTTCCATTTATTTTTCCTCTTTTGCTAGTTGTTCAAACGACTTCACTTTCCCGTGCGGTTCATTTTGCGCTTGCTTACGAACGGTCCATTGTCGCTCTTTTTGTCGTTTCGATTGAGTCATTGTGCCACCTCCTCTTTTTATCATTTGTTCCTTTCTCTTTTTTATGACTTTTTTATTGTTTGAAAATTGTGTATATTTGAGATAAGGGGAAAAGGGGGAGAGGAAATTGCTACAATCAAAACAAAAGTGCAACGGGTCGCGAAAGAAGTCAAACGAGCGACTCGTTAACAAAAATGACCGAAAGTCTTGCCCATTTCCAAACGATGTCACATGAACTAAACGCTTTAATTCAACGAAATCGAACGCTGATGAAACAAACGACAAAAGAAGGCAACGAGCTACATGAAGCAATCACAGACATTTACACGATCGCCAACGACTTTACAAAAGTCGTTCACGAAACAGCAAGCGGTCTTGAACAACAAGCGATGAGCGTCCATCAACTTGCGAAAGAAGCAGCCGTGTTGGCGAAAAACGTCAATCAGCTGAAACAAATTTTACATCGGTTTGGCGTGGAATAAAGAGAAAAGGCGAGCCTAATGTGCATTGGCTCGCTCTTTTTTTGTGCGATAAACGTATGCCCCGATCCCGATGATGGAAAGAACGAACGGCAAAAGCATCTCCCCTGCTTCTAAACTAGCCAAAACGCTACATCCGAAACAAAAGAGAAGCGGCTGTTTTAACCACGCTTCATGGCTAAACATCCACCATTCTAACAATCCTATCGTAAACGCCAACACATACATCGTTCCGTCGTTAGGCAAAAAGTACTGGCTAAACGCAAACGCCCCCACCCATAGCGCAATGGCAGCCGGCAATAAAAGAAACGCTTCGTGCTCCCGCACACCGCGCTTAAATATATATATATGAACAATAAGTCCGAAAGAAAAAACAACTGTCGGCCATACACTGGCACGATACCATTGAATGATATGGAACGTTTCAAGCGTAAATAAAAGCAAACTGCCTACGCCGAAAGCAACCATCGCTTTTTTCACGCGCTCCCACCTCCTCTACATTCAATGTACTACACTTCTTTTTTTCTAGCTAGGCATTTTTCGATAGAAAAGTAAGAAAATAAAGATGATACTAACATACCCAAACAAAGGGTACAATACGGTTAAAAGCGCATGATACCCGACTAAACTAAACGCATACATCATAAGTAAAAGCACGATGAGAACAAAGGTCGGCGTTTGAGAAAAAAGCGCCAATTTCCGATGTAATCCGAATACGCCCGCGATAAACGAAGTGAAAATTTCACCATAAATAATGACAACATATAGCCCATAAAACGAAGCGAGCGAATGTTTCACGACTTCCGCCATTGGAATGCTGTAAGATAGCAAATTAGGAAGTAAAGAAAGCGCGAAATGACTGCTAAATAAAATAAACATAAGCAATAAGCCGCCAAGCCATCCCCCAAGACGAATCGCCCGTTCATCGTTCACTTCCGCCGCTAACGGAACGAGAACGACTTGAGCCATCGTTAAATTAAACGCCACATACGCAAACGGAGAGAAAAAAGCGGCAAGCGGCGGCTTTGTCCAAACGATCTCTCCCCCATTCATAAACGAAATCGATAAACTAAATACGATCATAAGCGGCACGACAATGAGATTGACGCTCAAAATGCCGTTTAAACCAAACAACATCGTCACAAAAGCGAGCAACACCGTCAACACGAGTCCGACAAATGCTGGCATATGAAGCTGTTCCTCAAATACCGCCCCCGCCCCAGACAACATGACAGATGTGACAGAAAATAACACAAAAAACATAAACACGTTCACGACGACGCCCACTTTCCCAAACAAATATGCATTCATTTGTTCATACGATCGCGCATGAAGACGATTGGCCATAATCATTAAACGCGTCCCTAAAAAAATAAATAGCCATCCGCTGAACGCAATCGTCACCATCCCGATCGCACCGTACTGTGTAAAAAATTGCACAATTTCTTTCCCTGTCGCAAACCCTGCCCCAACAACGGTTCCGACATACACAAACGCAATTTGCATCGCGCGCATCCACATAACGCTCTCCCCCACTCGTCCATTTTTTCTATATATATGAAAAAAAACGGCGAATATTTTCCGCCGTTTTTCTTATTCTACTACTACGTCCACTTTTGGCATGTTATGCATATTTTTCGCTGTCACATGCGCCACGACAGAGTACGTCCCTTTTGTCGGAAACGTATAACGCGCGACGTACTTTCCATCGCCGACATGCGTTCCTTCAATCATTTCGCGGTTTTCCTCGCCGTGCTTCCATACTTCAAATTTTACTTCCGATGCATCGGTCACTTTTTCCTCGCCGTATGTCGCAAAACAAGCGAGCTCTACTTCTTCATTGACCGGAAGCTTCTCCTCGATCGCCATCTTGACGTCTAAATACGCCAATGTTTCTTCTTCAGCCGCATTGGCGCAACCGGCGACAACGAGCAAAACGAACGAAAACAACAATAGCCACTTTTTCATATTCATCCCCTTCCATGTTACAATGGTATTGTCAAAAGTTTTAAAGACATACCCTAAGTTTTTATTGATTTTATGCGGTTTTCGACAAAAAAAGCTTGCCACCCCTGCTGTTTTTGGTACGATTGAGGTAACCACACACCCAATCCAAACAAAGGAGTGACAAGCTTGTTACCTCAATTATTAATCAAATGTCTTCAAATAATCAAGACCCAATATCAAATCATTATTTATTTACTAGGTGTACTTTTTGGAAAGTCCCTCACAGACTGGGATGACGAAGAACCGGTGAATCAATCGTATCAGAAACTCCAAGTCGATGAACTGCCTGTCATCGAAACGCTTCCGCGTTTAGACTATCGTCATCTTCTTGTCGAATACGAACAACAACACGGAAAACCGTTGAAGCCGATCAAGAGGCACGCGAACACGAAAACCACGGTGCCTGATGCATTGACGTGTCCACAGTGCCAAGCGCCATCTAATTATGTGTACGCCAACAACGGAGGTAAAGGGCAGTATCAATGCAAAGTGTGTCGTTGCCGTTTCAACCATCGTAGCCGTTTTGCCAAACAAGTGATTTTTCGGTGCCCACATTGTTTAAAGGCACTCGAGAAAATCAAAGAGCGCAACGATTATTACATCCACAAATGTAAGAATGATGATTGCTCGTTTTACCAAGCAAACTTGCGACAGATGACACCTCAGGAAAAAGAACAGTTTCAACATGCGCCGTATGCCTTTAAAGTTCGATACATTTTCCGTGAGTTTCTCTTTGATTTTCAGCCGTTGGCACCGTCGTCACCGATACAGTCGAAGGTGGATTTGTCGCGTCTTTCCGTGTCTTCGCATACACTCGGACTCATCTTGACGTATCACGTCAACTATGGGCTCTCCGCGCGGAAAACAGCGAGGATCATGAAAGACATTCATGGGTTGTCGATTTCTCATCAGACCGTCATCAACTATGCCAACAGTGTTGCGCTGATCGTCAAACCTTTCATCGATCACTTTCCTTACGAACTGTCTGGTTCTTTTTGCGGCGACGAGACGTATATCCGCGTCAAAGGGTGCTGGCATTACTTGTTTTTTATGTTTGATGCCGTGAAAAAGGTCGTGCTGTCTTACCGGGTCTCTCCACATCGGGATACACTCTCTGCCATCCGTGCGATCGATGATGTTCTCAAGAAACTGCCGTCCATTCCTGAAGATTTGTCTTTTGTCGTCGATGGCAACCCGATCTACTTGTTGGCGCAGCACTTTTTCGCCCAACAAGGGATTTCTTTCGATGTCCGTCAAGTCATCGGGCTGACAAACGAGGATCCTGTGTCCGAGGAATATCGACCACTTAAACAGATCATTGAACGATTCAACCGAACGTTTAAAGGCAACTACCGACCGACTCATGGGTTTGGCGCAGAAGAAGGCTCGGTTTCCTTTGTCACACTCTTTGTGGCGTATTTCAACTTCTTGCGTCCGCATAGCGCGTTAGAAAAACGGGTACCGGTCGTCATCCCAGCATTAGAGAGCCTTCCGCATATGCCGGCACGTTGGGCAAGGCTCATTGTCATGGCTCAAGAGATGTTGACCCAACAAGCTGCATCCTAAGGACGGATTCGGCGGAGCGTACCCTTGACCATCCGAACCTCGCCAAAGGTAAAATCAGGATAGGGCAAGGGCTGCTTTCCTATGCCCTTCTTTTCTGCCCTTGCCCTTACTGACCGTTTTTCTCCTTTGGCGAGTGTTGGTCAAGGGCGAATCCAATTCCACTATCCTCTTTATTTTCCTTCAACAGGTAGACCATGATGACTTTTCATAGATTTTTTGACGCTACC
>NZ_FOJQ01000007.1 GCF_900111795.1 Anoxybacillus pushchinoensis
AAGGCGTTCATGACAACGGCTGGGGCATGTTCACCACTTTCCTTCAGTACAAGCTGGCCGAACAGGGGAAGAAGCTGATCAAAATCGACAAATGGTTCCCCTCGTCCAAAACGTGTTCGTGCTGCGGTCGAGTCAAGGAGTCTTTATCGCTTTCTGAACGGACATTCCGCTGTGAATGTGGATTCGAGAGCGACAGGGACGTCAATGCGGCCATCAATATCAAACATGAGGGCATGAAACGATTGGCGATCGTCTAATTTGTCCTCGAACCGTGGGGCACACGGGGATCGCTCGGTCAACTTCCCATCATGAGATGGGATTACCCGAGAAGCCCCACCTCTAAGCGAAGCGTAGGTGGTGGGAGTATGTCACTATTAACTGTTATTTTGTTTCTGCTTCTTCTTGTACGGTAAGTAAAGGAGTTTTTACACGCTTCGTGATTTCAACCAATTGGACATGGTGACCTTCCATTTTTAATACCTTAAATTCATAGTCACCGTAGGCGAGAATCTCACCTTGTTGAATATCAAATTTCTCCGTTAAAATCCAACCGCCAATCGTATCGACATCGGCATCATCGATATTTGTGCCAAGTAAGTCGTTTACCTCTTCGAGCAATACTTTTCCATCAACAATGGTGGTATGTTCGTTTACTTTGCGAATCATCGGAACTTCATCAATATCAAATTCATCTTGAATTTCACCGACGATTTCTTCCAATATATCTTCAACCGTCACAAGTCCAGCTGTTCCGCCATATTCGTCAACTAAAATCGCCATATGGACTCGTTCACGCTGCATTTTTACGAACAAGTCATGAATAGGGATCGATTCAATTACTTGTATGATTGGACGAATATAATCATCTAACTTCTTTTCAATCGCTTGTGGATTGTGAATACAATCCGTTAATATTTCCTTTATATTCACCATCCCAACGATATGGTCTTTATCGCCGTCTATAACAGGATAGCGTGTATATTTTTCTTTCTTCATAATTTCCAAAATGTCCGCGATTGAATCGTTTTTATCTAATGCGACAATTTCTGTGCGCGGCACCATAATTTCTTTGGCAATCCGATTGTCAAACTCAAAAATATTGTTTACGTATTTATACTCCGACGGGTTAATTTCTCCGCTCTTATAACTTTCAGATAAAATAAGCCGCAACTCTTCCTCAGAATGGGCGACTTCGTGTTCGGATGCCGGTCTTAGTCCAAATAATCCGATGATGACACGCGCTGATCCGTTCAATACCCAAATAAACGGATACATGATTTTGTAGAAAAAGATTAAAGGCCTTGAACATAACAACGTAATGGTTTCCGCTTTTTGAATCGCCAATGTTTTAGGCGCTAATTCACCGACAACTACGTGCAAATAGGTAATCGCCGCAAACGCAATCGCAAAAGAAAGGAGAGATGCTACAGACTCATTCAAATTCATTTGCTCAAATACAGGACGAAGCAAATGTTCCACCGTTGGTTCCCCAAGCCAACCAAGCCCTAGTGCGGTGATGGTGATACCAAGCTGGCAAGCTGATAAATATTCATCTAAATTGCTGGTGACTCTTTTTACAGCCATGGCACTTCGATTTCCTTCGGCCACGAGCTGATCAATCCGTGTACTGCGCACTTTGACAATGGCAAATTCTGATGCAACAAAAAACGCCGTCAAGGCAATTAAAATGCCAACCATCAGTAAATTAAATATCTCCAATTAAGCTCTCTAACTGCATGCAAACAGCTAGAGAATCCACCTCCTGCTAATTGTATAATATGTTTTTCTTATTCTTCACTATTTCCTTGAAAGAAAATCATAATAAACTTGATTAACTCCAGCGCAAAGATTAATGCCGCTGCATTTAAGACTTTATTCACTCCACGTACTTCATACGGATAAGTCCTTCAGCTACAAGAAGCTTTTTCACTCAAGAGCTTGCATTAAATTCTACCGGCAGCGTCACTAATTGAAACGCCACGGTTGCTGAGAAGAGAATAATACCAAGCACAATGAGTGAAGCTCGATGCAACAAAAACCCGCCTAACAATAGAAATGGAGCAATTCTAGAAGAGAAATTCACTACTGGAAACATACGATACCGCAAAATTAGAATTCTTCATCTTCCCCACCGAAGAAATCGTCAAAAAATCCCGCTCCCTCTTCTTCTATTTCCTCCTCGAAACCAAGAGCTTCCTCCACTACATCATCTACAAGTTCTTCCACTAACATTCCCGCAAATAATCCCACGGCAAAACCACCAATCGCTCCCATCATACTGTGTCCTCGTCCATGTGAGTGAGGAATATGAGAATGGTGAGCCATATAGGATGAAGCTGTATACTGATATGGTTGCTCGATCATTTCTTGAATCATTGCGCGAAGATTGTCAGCCAGTGTGCTTATATCGTTTAATTCTGTATATAGGAAAAAGAATTCACGTTTTAATTCTTTTTCTTGTAAGCCAAAAACCCCTGCATACACATCTACTTCAAGAAGCAGACGAACCCCCTCTTCTTCAAGAGAGGCAAAAAATTCGATTTCTTGAACAATGTTTTTAAATTGTTCTGTCGGGAACCATTCAAACTCTTGGCCATACGGTTTTAATTTTCCTGAAGTCGCCTTTTCCCGGAAGCCTAACTTTTCAAAAGCAACGAAGATTTTCTCTAATGGTAATGGCGGAAGAATTCGCACCGCATCTTCATCTAAATGGTCGACTCCACCTGCGATATCAAGACGGGTAACAAACGTATAATGAACGCTGTGTCCGGAAATCGGAAGACTTTTTGGTAATTCATATGTAAAAGGCAGCACCTTTTTCTCGCCAGCCTGAATAACAAAGGCAGAAGCAACCGGAATTGTTGCCACTGTTTTTGTCTGCACTTGACCGTTATGGTTTAATGTTAAACGAAGTTCTACATCAATTTTGTTGATATACTGTTCTACTGCCCCTCCCTCAATGAAAAATTCACCACTAATGGTCTCTCCCAAACGAACTTGGGAATGATGCAGCATCAGATTAATATTGGCAGAGCCAATCCCAAGTTTCGATAAAAGTTTTTTAAACATCCCTTTCATCTCTCACCCCTTATTCATTAATATCCATTGTTAAATAAAAGGATTTCCTCCAAGCAATATCCCTAATGAACGTAGCAATGCGTAACCTTGCTGGGTCAATGGTTTTGTCATCATCTTGATCTGTTGTTCATTTAATTGTTTGAGCAACGGCTGTAATCCCAGCACTTCTTCTTGAATATGCTGCATTTGTTCTTGAATATGCTCAATTTTATCGATAATTTCATTCATCGGAGCAGGCTGTTTTTTTCATAAGCTGCAGGCGCTCTCTTATTTCCTCGAGAGTTAAATGCTGTTTCTTTAATGCATGGATTAACTGTAAATGCTCGATACTCTCTTCAGGATAATAGCGATAATTGGTCTCAGAACGAACGGGCTCAAGCAACCCTAACTGCGTATAATAATCAATGGTCCGTTTGGAAACACCAGCTAATGCTGCAAGTTCACCAATTTTAAGCAACTTCCCAATGAACCCACTCCCCATCTATTATTCGATATGTTTAATGAAATTATATAGCAAAAAAATATACAGTCAAACGTTATAGTGTTAATTTTTTATTGCAAATCTGTTTCTATAACTATTTACGAATACATCGTCAATTAGGACTCATTTAACATAAATAAAAAACTAAAAGTTTAGACAATAAAACACCGTCATTGTATATGAGCAAGCTCTATTCACTAAAAATAGAAAAGAGTATTTTTATGCCGTATTGAACAATTTAATGACTCTCCCTTAACTCCGTGTTTTTTCCGACCATAATAGTTATAGATCATAATAGTTATAGTTGGCGAAAAACGTACAGCAGATATTAAGAATAAAACTCTGGTTATAAAGATAAATACTAGGTATTTCTTCCTTTTTTCAAAACTAAATAAAAATGAAAAAGTCCTTGTAATTAATCAACTCTGTAAAAAATTTAATAAAAACAGCTTATTTTTTCGGTTCATCACCAAATTTTGTGATTTAGTGACAAAAAAGAGAAAGCACTGACGAGATCCTAGCAATAATGTTAGCGGTGAAATCAACATTAAGGAGGTCTCATAAGTGCTTTCGATACCACTGGGATTGCCAGAATTTAAAGTGATTAAACAAGAACTTCATTCCTATGGTTATGCGATTCATGTAGAGAAAACAGAGACACAGGAACGCTGCCCTCATTGTGGGTTTGCCACTTCCTCTGTCCACGACAGAGGGACAAGAAAAGTACGGATTTGGCGATTTTTCATCAATCGGTGTACTTGTTCGTAAAGGTGAAGCGTATCGGTGATGGAGCATATCGGATTCGAACCGATGACCTCTTCGCTGCCAGCGAAGCGTTCTCCCACTGAACTAATGCCCCATTCTTATGACACTTTTCATTTTGACACTGCTTATGCTATCATAAAAAAAAGAAAAATATCAACTACAAAATGCACTCCCATCTGTCATTTTACCCCATCCTTTTATAAAAATCATTTCTTGGATTCACCGTCATATTCACGTAATAAATGCTATTTGCTATACTTTTGCTTGAATAGAACACGAAGCTGTTTTTCAAGGATTTTGGGTAGTGTAACTGACAAGCGTGTGAGAGCGTCGTGCTGGCAGTGCGAAGGGATCCCGATATGCTCCATAGAAAAAACCCTTGCCATGCAAGGGTTTTTTCTTTTACTCTTCCGTCAATTCTTCCACTGGAACGGTATAGCGTTCATGTTCCCTCCCACGCATATGTACGGTGGCTGTTCGGTTTGCTTCATCGTACCCATCAATCCAAACAGACTGACCGTGATAACATACACGAATATCATCTGGGGAAGAAACGATTTGCTTGACGCGATTTATATCCAATTTCATTCCCTCCTTTCGTTTATATCGTTTGTTTTTGTAGAAAAAATATGTAAGAAACGAGATTTTCTCGTCTACAATGATAAAAACAGGAGGGAAAATACATGAGATGGTACGAATTTCTCGCTTCATATTGGCGACTTTCTCCTCTCGCGCGCATCATACTAACAATTGCGACAATCATTTGTTTATTTGGGATTGTCATTCATATCGTGGAACCAAAAACATTTTCAACAACATTTGACGGAATATGGTGGGCGCTCATCACAACTACAACTATCGGTTATGGAGACCTCGTTCCAAAAACTGTCGTTGGTAAAGTTGTCGCCATCGCTCTCATTTCGCTCGGCACCGCATTCGTCTCAGCTTATTTTGTTACACTATCTGCGAAGGCCATTTCAAAAGAAAACGCTTTATCAGCTGGGGAGCTCCCTTACACAAAAGGTCAACATGTTATTTTAGTTGGTTGGAATGAACGGATTCGCCAACTGCTCACACTCCTACCTCCCCATGTGCCGTGCCTTGTCATCGACGAAACATTACAACATTGGGATATGCCGAAGCACATTCATTTTATTAAAGGAAATCCGACCCACGATGATGTATGGAAAAAAGCGAACGTTTTCGACGCTCATACCGTCATCATTACTGCGAACCAACATAAAAATGAAACAGAAGCGGACTTAGCATCTATTGTCACTCTTTTGACAATTAAAGCACTCCACCCCGATGTATATACTGTTGTGGAAGTATTAACAACACCGCAAGTCGATAATGCAAAACGAGCGGGAGCCGATGCAGTTATTGAAACGAATAAATGGATCAGTTTTTTAATGACAAATTGTCTTTCCGCCCCAAATATATTAAACGACATGGAACAATTGAAAAAACATCCGATCAAGCGTTTAACTGTTCACGATGAATGGATCGGCATGTCATTTCATACATTGCTTACCGAGTTAAAAAAGGAAGGAATATTGCTCATCGGCATTGCAAACGAGCAACAAGTAACGATCAATCCACAAGGCCATACAGCCATTCAAAAAACAGATGAGCTCATTGTATTAGTGTAATAATCGATCTTCTACATCTTTGACAAGCATCTTTGCCATCGATACATATTTGTCTGGTACAGTTGCATCGGAGTCTTCTGGTTCGGAAAACTGATTAAACGAAGCGCTTACGTTTCCAACATGCACATTGTCATCTAATCCACGTTGATATTTATGACATAAGACGTATGGTCGCCTCAATTCAACCGTCGCCCCATACGAATCAAGTTGTCCGTCTATCGCAACAAATGGGAGGCGTAAAAATTGATAACCAACATCGTCCGCCATTTTATAGTCGAACGAACCGTGATCATAATCCCAATTTCCACCAATAACATACCCAAGCGGTTTTAATTGTTGTTCCAACACATTTAACAAAAATGTTTTTCCTTCTAGTCTAGACGGAATTTCAATCATTTGCATCACTCCTCCTTTAATTGTATCATACCCAAAAAAAGAGCTTTCCCTGCGCGCAGGGAAAGCTCTTTTAAATTTAATTATTTCAATCGCTTCTCAAGCTCTGCCTTTTTCTCTTCGTATCCTGGTTTACCAAGCAAGGCAAACATATTTACTTTGTATGCTTCTACCCCCGGTTGGTCAAACGGATTCACACCAAGTAAATATCCGCTCATCGCGCACGCCTTTTCAAAGAAATAAACGAGGTAACCAAACGTATACTCATCTAATCGTGGTAATGTAACAACTAAGTTCGGCACGCCCCCATCTGTATGAGCCAACAACGTTCCTTCAAACGCTTTTGTGTTGACGAAGTCAACTGTTTTTCCTGCTAAGTAGTTTAAGCCGTCTAAATCATTGTCTTCTGCTTCAATCGTTAACTCATGGCGTGGCGTTTCTACTTTTAACACTGTTTCAAACAAATCGCGACGACCTTCTTGCACATATTGTCCTAAAGAGTGAAGATCAGTTGAAAAGTTTGCTGAAGCTGGGAAAATTCCTTTCTGATCTTTTCCTTCACTTTCGCCAAATAATTGTTTCCACCATTCTGCAAAATATTGCAATGCCGGTTCATAGTTAATGAGCATTTCAATTGTTTTCCCTTTATTGTAAAGCACATTTCGCACCGCAGCGTATTGGTAAGCAATGTTTTCTTCTAACTCTGATTTACTGAAATCTTCACGTGCTTGCGCAGCACCTTTCATCATCGCTTCAATATTCGCTCCGCTTACTGCAATCGGCAATAAACCGACAGCTGTTAAAACAGAGTAGCGTCCTCCAACATCATCTGGAATAACGAACGTTTCATATCCTTCTTCCGTCGCTAACGTCTTTAATGCCCCACGCGCGCGATCAGTCGTCGCATAAATGCGCCTGCGTGCCTCCTCTTTTCCATATTTCTCTTCAAGAAGCTTACGGAAAATACGGAAAGCAATCGCTGGCTCCGTCGTCGTTCCTGATTTTGAAATGACGTTAATCGAAAAATCTTTTCCTTCAAGTAAATCCATCACGTCGCGCATATATGTAGAACTGATGTTGTTGCCGACAAAAATAATTTGCGGCGTTTTCCGCTTTTCTGCAGGAAGGGCATTATAAAATGAATGTTGCAACATTTCGATTGCCGCGCGAGCACCTAAATAAGAGCCACCAATTCCAATAACTAACAAGACATCAGAGTCTTCTTGAATTTTTTTCGCTGCTTGTTGAATGCGAGTGAACTCCTCTTTGTCATACGCAACAGGAAGATCAATCCACCCTAAAAAGTCGTTGCCTTGTCCTGTTTTTTCATGAAGAGCATGGTGCGCTACTTTCACTGCGTCGCGCAAATACGTTAATTCATGTTCACCGAAAAACGATAACGCTTTCGAATAATCAAACTGAATATGCGTCATGTACGTTTCCTCCTCAATGATTGTATCCTCTTTCACTTTAGCGAAATAAACATAGAGAATCAAGTTAGCAAAAACAATGTAAACGGATTCATTATGACATTTTTCGCACTTTATAACGAAGCTTTTAAAATCGCCATAACATCATCGTGTTGTAGCTTTTTAAAATTACCAAATGGGCCGAACGCCATCGCTTTTTCCACTATTATTGGCAATGATTCTTTACCGATATGATAATCTGCTAATCGATTTGGAGCACCTAAGCTATTCCAAAATGCCCGAAGTTTTTCGATTCCTTCTAGCGCAATTTCACGATCTCCTTTTCCTTCCGGATAAACATGAAACACACGAACAGCTAATTGCTTAAACCGCTCAACATGTTCATCGAGTACATGTTTCATCCAATTAGGGAATAAAATAGCTAACCCCCCTGCGTGCGGAATATCATGCACTGCTGATACAGCATGCTCAATATTATGTGTTGCCCAATCGCCACGTAGTCCCATGCGTAAAATTCCATTTAAAGCCATCGTTCCGCAATATAAAATTGTTTCACGATGATCGACGTTTTCTAAATCTTCGATGAGTTTCGGTGCTGTTTCGATAACTGTTCGTAAAATCGCTTCACACATTCGATCTTGCAGTGGCGTATTTGGGGCATGGTGAAAATATTGTTCTAACACGTGCGACATGATGTCAACTATACCATACACTGTATGATCTTTCGGAACAGTTGTTGTATAAACAGGGTCTAAAATTGAAAATTTCGGAAAGACAGCTGGACTGCTCCAACCGTACTTTTCTTTCGTTTCCCAATTCGTAATGACAGAATTGGAATTCATCTCTGATCCTGTCGCCGCTAACGTCAACACCGTTCCGAGCGGAAGGGCGTGTTGAACGGTTGTCTTCCTTGAAATAAAATCCCATGCATCTCCATCGTATAGAACGCCTGCAGCAATTGCCTTTGCACAATCAATAACACTTCCGCCACCAACAGCTAAAATAAAATCAACTTTTTCTGCACGACATATGTCAATCCCTTTTTGCACAGTAGATAAACGAGGGTTTGGTTCAACACCCGCTAACTCCGTCCACCATTTATTCAATGAGCGAAAAACAGAAACGACATCATCATACACACCATTTTTCTTAATGCTGCCCCCACCATACACCATTAAAATACGTTCATACGGAGCAAGCTCTTTCTTTAGTTGTTCAATTTGTCCTCTTCCAAAAATTAATTTTGTTGGGTTGTGAAAAATAAACTGTTCCATTAAATTCCCTCCTTTTTCTCCATTATTTCTAAAATAAACAAATAAGTAAAGAAACTTGCATTTTTTCTTTTTCGTTGTGCATATTTCAAAAATAATTATCCATTCTATAAATGAATACACTACTTTACCAAGGAGGATGAACATGAGTACGTTACAACGAATCGCACTATTGCTTACTGTTATTGGAGCACTGAACTGGGGGCTCATTGGCTTTTTCCGTTTTGATCTCGTCGCAGCCATTTTTGGTGGGCAAGCATCTGCGTTTGCTCGTATTGTTTACGCCCTCGTTGGGATTGCGGGGCTAATTAACCTCATATTATTGTTTAAACCGACCGAAGAAATCGGACGTACAGAACCAAAAATGTCTAGAACATAATCAAACAACTCACCGGTCATTCGGTGAGTTGTATTGTTTTTTCGCTTCGGCAATCCATTTCTCTAGTTGAATTTTTAACGGCTGGAATCCTAACGGGGTTTCAATATTTGTCGCATCATGATCGACATCCCGTAACGATAAGCTAATCCGTTTTGTTCTTTCATCAACGGCAATAATTTTTACGCGCACACAATCCCCAACGTCCACATAATCATAAATATTTTTTACATATCCATCGGTTATTTCTGAAATGTGAATTAATCCTTGTGTTCGTTCATCGAGCGATACAAATATGCCATACGGTTGTATGCCTGTCACAGTACCAGTAACAATCGCACCTTCCTTCCACTCCAATTGAAACACTCCTCGTTTTTTGAAAAATTGTAACATAATTCGCTTAAAAAGTGTTAATTTTGTACACGAGTACAAATAGGAGCATGGTATGATAAATATGTACATGAATTTTTGAGAGGTGGGAGAATAAATGAGCACAATTGGTGAAAATATTCGCATGTATCGAGAGCAGCGAAATATGTCACAACAAGAATTGGCGATGAAAGTACGTGTAGGGGTAGCAACGATCCAAAAATACGAATCAGGTGAACAAGTGCCTGATACACCAACAATTTTAAAACTTTGTACCGCTCTTGATGTTCCAGCATCAGAATTGTTAGAACGAGCAGATGTATCCAATTCATCCAGCCTCGATCCAGAAATCGAGTACTTAATTAAAGAAATTGGGCTTAAACGGGCAAAGCTTATTTTACGAAAAGCAAAAGAATTTAGCGAAGAAGACTTTTTACGCGTCATGCAAATGTTGTATGAGCTCAAATACAATAAAGAAAGCTGACAGTTGCGTCAGCTTTCTTTATAGTCGTTCAAGAAACCGCTTCATGCGTCGAATCGCCTCTTGTAATTGTTCAAGCGATGAAGCATACGAACAACGAATATACCCTTCTCCGCTCGCCCCAAACACGTTGCCCGGAACGACAGCTACTTTTTCCTCTAGCAATAAACGCTCGGCAAATTGTTCTGACGTCATGGCTGTCGATTGAATAGATGGAAATGCATAAAACGCCCCACCTGGCATATGACATGAAAGGCCGAGTTCATTTAATGACTGAACAAAAAAGTTGCGCCGTTGTCGATAGCTCTTTTTCATCCGCTCGACATCATCTGCTCCATTTCGCAACGCTTCAATAGCGGCATATTGCGCCATTGTTGGCGCACACATCATCGTATATTGATGAATTTTTAACATGGCTGTAGCTAAATCTTTCGGTGCAGCAATAAATCCTAGCCGCCATCCCGTCATCGCAAATCCTTTCGAAAAACCGTTAATTAAAATGGTTCGCTCTCGCATATGAGCGATCGCAGGAAAACTTGTATATTGTTCGTCGTAGCATAACTCCGCATAAATTTCATCCGAAATGACAAGCAAATCATGCTTTGCCACAATGTGAGCAATTTGCGCAAGTTCTTCTGCGTTTAGCACCGTTCCTGTTGGGTTATTTGGTGAGCAAATGATTAATGCTTTTGTTTTCGGAGTGACAACTTGTTCAATTTGCTCAGGTTGTAGCTTAAATTGATATGTTCCACTCGTTTGAACCGGAATCGGTACGCCGCCAGCTAATGAAACAAGCGGGGCGTATGAAACGAAGCTCGGCTCAACAACAATCACTTCGTCACCTGGATTAACAATAGCGCGAAGGGACACATCGAGCGCTTGGCTTGCTCCGACCGTCACAATCAGTTCATCTGCCGGATCGTACGACACACGAAAGCGACGTAATAAATAATCGCTAATTTCTTTTCTCAACTCCAATAAACCAGCGTTTGCTGTATATGACGTATATCCTTGTTCTAATGATAAAATACACGCTTCGCGTACACCCCAAGGCGTAATAAAATCAGGCTCACCAACCCCTAGCGAAATGACTCCTTCCATACTTGCCGCTAAGTCAAAAAAGCGACGAATACCGGATGGCTTGAGGCGAGAAACCGTATCAGATAAGTACGATTTCGTTTTTTGCATCACGGAGCCACCACGATTCTTCGATCTTGGTCACCTTGCTCGAATACAGTACCGTCATGTTTATATTTTTTTAAAATAAAGTGGGTCGTCGTTGAAATAACAGAATCAAGCGTCGATAATTTCTCAGAAACAAAATGAGCAATTTCAGACATCGAACGACCCTCGATGACGACAGATAAATCATAGGCGCCGGACATCAAATATACAGATTTGACTTCTGGGAAGCGATAAATACGTTCAGCCACCTCATCAAATCCAACACCCCGCTTCGGCGTCACCTTTACATCGATCATCGCTGTCACACCTTCGTGCCCATCCACTTTCCGCCAATCGACAATCGTTGCATACTGCACAATGACTTTCGCATCTTCTAATTTTTTGATGATCTGTTCGACTTCCGGAATGGAGAGCGAAACCATTTTTGCGATTGTATCCATCGGCAACCGAGCATCTTTCTCTAACAGTTCAACAATTTCAATTTCTTTTTCAGTCAATTTCACATCAATCCCCCCTACGATAAATTTTCACACAATTTAGAAAGAAATGCACGCGTTTTTTCCAAAAAAATGAGCAAGACGACATCGCCTGCTGCTACGGTTTTTTGATGACACCGCAAGCGATTCGTTTGCCCGCATTTCCTGCTGGTTGGGACATGCCGTCATCTTTCTCTTCATGAACGACAATAGATGTCCCATCTTTTGTGAACAGGCCGTTCTTTTCCTCCGATAAATCTACATTTGGTGCCATGAGCTGCACTTTTACCGTTCCATCTTCTTTCACAATTAAATTCGGCAAATCACCCGCGTGTGCTCCCTCTGGATGAAGGAGGCCATGTTTTTTTCCTTCTGGGTTAAAATGCTCACCCGCCGATTGAAACTGCGGCGGCGAACAGGCTCCCTTGTCATGAATATGAATCGCATGCTCCCCGGGTGGCAACCCTTTTAAATCAATGTCTAGTTCCACACCTTTCGGCTTTTGTGACAAGCTAATCGTGCCGAGCGAGTCACCATCCTCATTAATCATATGAACGTTAACATGTCTTACTTGTTCCTCTACACAACCACCAATAAGCAATAAACCAATACATACGATGACTTGACGCACAATAAGCCCTCCAACTACATATTTACAGCTTATTATGCCCTTTTTTTGTCCGTTTAGTCATCGATTCGTTGTTTTTGGAGCTGTTCCTCTAGTTGTTTTGCTTTCTCTTCTTGGCGTTTTGAAACTTTTACAATTACCCTCATCGTCAATACTGCAGCAATAAAAAACGCTGTGAACGAGATGGCAGCCGGAATGTATTCCGTTTTGTCTTCTGGAAAATATAGAAACAATCCAAATATGATGTGAACCATACGATCAACCTTTCCGTCATGTGCTCTCATTAAAAGATTATATCATAAAACCATCCGTTTCACTTCTTGAGATATGGTATAGAACATTCAAAACTAACCGTTTTCCCTCTTCTGTCATATACTGCTTGAAAGGAGGGGAAAATATGTATCCGAACGTTAATATTACACAATTCACTCAATCTGCAAAATCGGTACAAAAACTACTAAAAGATGCGACAGCCATTTCTACAAAAATTGCAAACGATCCTACCTTTGCAAAGCAGTTGATGGAAAAAGCACAACAATCGAAACAAGAAGACGTGCAAAAACAACTTCAATCGATTGGCATCGAATCTGAAATGAACATTTCGTTTAATCCAAACACGATCCATATCACACTTTCCCCAAAAAAAGGCGAGTCGCCTTGTTGCCAACTCACCTTTTTTCTTTACTGGCGATAATTCGGTGCCGCCATCTGTTTTTCACCAATATGTGCCGCATCGCGCAAATCATATCCATCATCCGTTTCACTAACGTGAATAATATCTTCTTTCGCCCCTAATCGATTTGCGCGAAGCAATTGTTCTTCTTCTCTCATTATAATCCCCTCCGCACTGTTATATTGTGAAAATTCACTTCATTTATGCATTTATGTATTGACATATTTTGTTTTATCAGCTACGATTTCGTTAACAAATAAAAAAAGGAGGTTAACAAATGCGAGCGAAAGACTTAACATTCATTGCCATGTTCGCAGCATTCATGGCGATCGGAGCAAACATCACCTCATGGGTTCCTTTTCTCGTTATCGGGGGCGTTCCCATTACGCTGCAAACCTTTTTTTGCGTATTAGCCGGGGCGATTCTCGGAGCAAAACGCGGCGCGATCGCGATGACTGTTTATATGCTCATCGGACTGTTTGGTGCGCCTGTTTTTGCGCGCTTTAGCGGAGGGTTTTCCTCTATCGTCACCCCGACGTTTGGATTTATTCTTTCTTTTATTCTTGCGGCTTATGTCACTGGATTGCTTATTGAAAAAAGTACAAAGCGTTCGATGGCGCAATTTATTACAGCAACCATCATCGGCATGATAATTAACTATATTTTTGGAACAAATTGGATGTATATAGCATTTACATTATGGGCCGATGCACCGGAAGGATTCTCATACGCAATGGCATGGAGCTGGATGCTCGTTCCACTTCCAAAAGATATTATTTTATCGATCGTTGCCGGCATGATTGCACCGCGCATTTACAAGGCGTTAAACGACCATCAAACATATAACACACACGTCGCCTAACTAAAGAAAGGGAAGTTCGGTTACAGCCCGACTTCCTTCTCTTCTTTCTTTATATATTGTTGCCGAAACACTTGCATCGATTCATTTTCATTCAGTGCAATCATTTCTTGCTCCGATAATGTCCCATCTCCACGTTGGACGACATATACGTTTACTTTTTTCTTCCCCCAATGCTTATACACATCATCTACTGTTTCATAATATAGATCAATTTTATGGCCTTTAATCGCTGACCCCGTATCAGCAACAACCCCGTATCCGTATCCTGGAATAAATAAAATTGTTCCAATTGGGAAAACATTCAAATCAGCGGCAATCGTTGAGTATAAATCACGCTTCACGCGTACACCCGAATATGTAATTCCATAACTCGGGTGATCCGGTGTTTTTCCCGTTGACTCTACTCCAGCCGTATACCCTGTCGCTACAACAGTGACGGACGGGTATTGCGACCAATCGAAAACCTCTTCTAGCGTTAACGATTCATTCGTCGTTTGTTGTGATGATAGTTGCGTCCCCCGTTTTTCATTTTTACGAAAACGATCTGCCACATATTCATGTGTATCGGTTGAAGATAATAATTTGAACGGGAAAAAAGGAAAGCGTGAAGATGAAAACCAATCAGATAACATTTTCGCTTCAACGCCTGATATTGACTGAAATGTCGTCGTGAACGCACATAGAAACAATACAACCATGGTCGTTCGTCTTAACCATTTTATACCCATTTATTCACTCCTCCCATGGTTGTATTTCTTTCCAATAACGAAACAAAATATACATCATCGGGAAGAGAAATAAAAAACCTCCACGATCGTGAAGGTTTAAAACATGCGATATCCTTTTTTTCTTAACGTCTGAATCACGACACCAGAAACGATTGCTCCCACAATACCGCTACTTAAAATGATTAAATCCGCGCTCGCTAGTGATCCGATTCGTTCCTTTACATGAGCAAAGGATTCGGATGGATTTGTCACGTAGTCAATCAGAGAAATTTGATCAATCCAAAACAATAAAACAAACGGGCTTAATATCGCCATCGTCCATGTCGTTCGTAAAATCATGTTTAATAAAAAGCCAATACCAAAAAATAAAACAAAAAATAACAAAATTGAAATGAGTAAAACCGGAATGCTCATCTCCATGCGTTTTCACCTCCAATACACCATTTTAAGTGTACTGAAAGCGAAAACATGAGTCAATTATTGCTTTATCACCATTTCATCTTTTTCTATTCCTGTTCCTTCGCAACGATGGCACGTCTCGGAACCGCCAACCGCAACATGTACATAACCGTTTCCTGCACAATACTGACACGTTGTTTTATTCATATCCCTCACCCTTTTTCTTAATTTTCAGATAATTATACATAAAAAGAAACGATTTGTAAAGAAAAAGGGGCGAAAAATTGCTTTGCCCCTTTTTACAACAACTTAAATTTTCCTTTCTTCGCGACGAGTATCGGACCACCGACTAAGAAGAGCGCACGGTTGTCAATCACTTTTTTCATGATACTTGCTTTTGTACCCCAAATTTTCTTACCAAATAAAACACCAATCGCATCGTCGTGACCAAGTGAGCATACTGTTCCTTTTAAATCAGGTTTAAACGGTTGCAATTCACCTTGACCGCGAATGAGCACAGCTAAGTTTTTCGCACAAACTTCTCCTTGCTGCATAGCAATTTGAGCGGTTGGAGGATATGGACGATTTGTTTCTTCGTTAATAATTAACGCACAGTCCCCGACAACGAATACATCTTCATGTCCTGGTGCTCGCAAAAACGGATCGACCTTCACGCGACCGCGCATCGCTTCAAAGCCAGATTCATCAATAACGCGGCTTCCGCGCACTCCAGCTGCCCATACAACTGTTCCAGCCTTAATTTCTTCCACTTGATCATCTTTGCTAACGATAATGCCTTCTGGTGTGCACTCTTTAATCGCTGTACCGATTTTAAATTCAACACCTTTTTTCTCAAGAACGTTCACCGCATATTCAACAAGTTCTGGGTCAAAACCAGGGAGAACGGTCGGCGCTGCTTCGACACAAATAATGCGCACTTTATTTGGATCAACATCGTATTCACGGCAAAGCTCTGGCACGCGGTTTACAAGTTCACCTAAAAACTCGATGCCTGTAAATCCTGCGCCACCAACGACAATCGTCAAGCGCTCATCGCGTTTCTCTTCTTCTGTGCCATATGTTGCAAATTGATATTCAATATGCTCACGAATTTGGCGAGCAGCATTGACGTTGGCAATCGAGAAAGCATACTCTTTTAGCCCTTTAATTCCAAACGTTTCAGACTCAAACCCAAGCGCAACAACTAAGTAGTCATACGTTAATGGCTCATGATTTTGGAGCAACACTTGTTTTTCTTCGAGGTTGATTTTTTCAACCGTATCTTGAATAAATTTTACTTTACTTTGATCAATAACATCAGCAATCGCATAGCGAACGCGATCATGGTGCAGCGTTCCAGCAGCAGCTTCATGCAGCCATGTCGATTCATAATGATAATCATGTTTGTTGACAAGCGTAATGCTTGCTTCGTTGACGCCAATCATTTTTTGTAAACGCGTCACAGTCATTAATCCACCATAACCTGCACCTAATACAACAACATTTGGCTTTTTCAAGCGAATCACTTCCACCTTTTCTTATTTTTTTAGCTTGTGCTTTTTGAACGATTTTTATCGTTTAGAAAGTTTGTGAATTTATTCACGAAATAGACCAAAAAAATACAACGTTTTGTAACAAAGTTGTCATTTCTACGTTAACATCTTATTCTTTTTTTCTCTCTTTTTCAAGAGCTATTTGTTCAATTTTTGGCCATAATTTTTATCGAACGCATGTTGAAATTTTCAAAACAACAACAGCGTGTAACCATTTTTTATGGTATGATAATACGTGAAAATTTACGTTTTAGGAGGAATGAACGTGAAAGAAGATCGCAAAGTGTATGATATTACCATTATTGGTGGTGGTCCTGTCGGCATGTTTACAGCATTTTACGGTGGCATGCGCCAAGCGAGCGTTAAAATTATCGAAAGCCTTCCACAACTTGGCGGCCAGCTTTCTGCGCTTTACCCAGAAAAATACATATATGATGTGGCAGGTTTCCCGAAAATTCGCGCCCAACAACTAATCGACAACTTAAAGGAGCAAATGAGCAAATTTCATCCAACTGTTTGCTTAGAACAGTCTGTTGAAAAGTTAGAAAAACTGGAAGATGGCACATTTAAACTAACGACAAATAAGGAAATTCATTATTCAAAAGCGGTCATTATTACTGCTGGAAACGGGGCATTCCAACCTCGCCGATTAGAACTCGAAAGCGCCTCACAATATGAAGGGAAAAACCTACACTACTTTGTTGACGATTTGAATAAATTTGCTGGCCAACGTGTACTTGTTTGTGGTGGAGGAGACTCTGCAGTTGACTGGGCGCTTATGCTCGAGCCGATCGCAAAGAAAGTAACAATTGTGCATCGCCGTGATAAATTCCGTGCGCATGAACATAGCGTCGAAAATTTAATGAATTCATCTGTTGATGTAAAAACACCGTTCGTCCCTGTTGAATTGATCGGAGATGAAAACGGTATCAAACAAGTCGTTTTAGAGGACATAAAAACGAAAATGCGTGAAACAATCGATGTCGATGCAGTCATTGTCAACTACGGGTTCATTTCATCGCTCGGACCAATTAAAGAATGGGGCTTAGAGATCGAGAAAAACTCTATTAAAGTGAATTCCAAAATGGAAACAAATATTCCGGGTGTGTACGCTGCAGGCGATATTTGTACATATGAGGGAAAAGTGAAACTCATTGCTTGCGGATTCGGTGAAGCACCAACAGCTGTCAACAACGCAAAATCATATATCGATCCGAGCGCAAAAGTACAGCCTCTTCATTCTACATCGATGTTTGAATAAGAGAAAAAGGCCTCTATATGGGGCCTTTTTAACATTCCTCAGGCGTACCAGCATGTGTTGCCGTACGGAATGATGAACCACAACCACATGAAGCGATCGCGTTCGGATTATGAATCGTAAATCCCCCACCCATCGCTCCTTGCTCGTAATCAATCGTCGTTCCTTTTAACACAAGTACACTGTCCTTGTCGATCAATATACGTAAACCGTCTTGATCAAACTCGTAATCATCTTCACGCTTATTATGATCAAATCCCATCGCATAAGACAAACCGCTACATCCTCCGCCATAAACACCGACACGGAAATAAGCGTTTTCTTCTCCGCTTTCCTTCATCATCTGTTTCACTTGCTCAACCGCTTTTTCTGTCAATACAACGATTTGTTCCATCACTCACCACTCCTTTTAATAATAGTATACACCTGTACAAATCGTTTCTGCTCCTCCACGCATAAAAACATCGCCGTTTTCTTTCCATGTAATATACAAATCTCCACCAGCCAAATGTACGACCGTTTCTTCATTTCGTTTCGTTTTCCCATTCAACACTGATGCTACAACGGCCGCACATGCTCCTGTACCGCACGCTTGCGTCACGCCAGACCCTCGCTCCCATACACGAAAATGAAGCTCGCGGTCATTGACCACTTCTACAAACTCGACATTAATTCCTTCTGGAAAGCGAGCATCTTTTTCGATGATTGGCCCGAGCGTCGTAACTGGAGCTCGCTCAATATGATCAACATAAAACACCGCATGTGGATTGCCCATTGATACACCCGTCATGTAATACGTATGCCCCGCAAACTCGATCGGTTCATTAATGACCATGTCTTTTTCTTTTCCAACCATCGGTATTTCTTCGCGAGATAACCGCGGTCTCCCCATATTCACTTCCACGCTGCTTACCTTTCCATTTTCAACGAAAAGGCGCGCTTCAACAAGACCTGATAACGTTTCAATCGCAAATTGTTCATCGCGAACAATTCCATGCTCATATGCGTACTTTGCCACACAACGCAATCCATTGCCACAGTTTTTCCCTTCTGATCCATCGCTATTAAAAATACGCATTTTAATGGGAGCCACATCGGATGGACAAATTAAAATGAGTCCATCCGAACCGATTCCTGTGTGAACATTGGCCACACATCTAGCAATATCGGGTAACTCCTCTTCTAATAAACGTTCTTTAAACATATTCACATAAATATAACTATTTCCTAATCCATGCATTTTCGTGAATGAAAAACTTCTCATATTACACCCCACCACATATGTTTAATAAAACTATACATCGTGATGATAAACGTGACAACTTTTTTACAAATAAACAAAAAGTCACAAGCAATACCGGAAACATATAGTATAATGTTACTATCAATCATATAAGGCAGGGAACACCATGGATATTTTATATGATCGTAATGTCACGTGTCTCGTTTGTAAACAAACATATACAACGAAAAAAGTTCGTTCACGTTTCATTCGTCCCATTCAGCACGATACTGACTTTTGCTCACATTACGCGAGCGAAGAAGCAAATCCGCTTTTATATTATGTACATGTTTGCCCTCATTGTGGATTTGCAGAAACAGAAGAATTTTCGACATATTTCCCTCCCCGCACGCTTGAGACGATCGAACAACATGTGCGCGCCAATTGGCGTGGGAAAAATTACGGTGGAGTGCGCACATTTCGTGATGCAGTTGATACATATAAACTTGGCATTTATTGTGCAACACTGAAAAAAGAAAAGCATATCGCGATTGCGGGGCTTTATATGCGCCTTGCATGGTTGTATCGGTCGAAGCAAAAGCATGAAGAAGAAAAGCGATGTATGCGTTTCGCACTCGAACAATACGTTGCTTCTTATGAAGCAGGCGACTTTGTTCATACGCATATGTCCGAAGTACGCTTATTGTACTTAATCGGGGAGCTGTATCGCCGACTAGGCAATGAAAAACAAGCAATCATTTATTTTTCCCGTGTCATCGCAAGAAAAAAAGAAACGATCGAAAAAGGAATTGTCAATATGGCCTATGACCGTTGGCAAGACATTCGCGAAGAAAAAAGGGGGACGCAATAGCCCCCTAAAACATTGGATTTTCCTCAATATATGCATAAATCTTTTCAACAAGTTGCTCAGCGTCTTCTGCTGTCACAATCTCTCCATTTACCATCGCAAACAACATATTCGCGCATTTTCCACAATAGCCTAAACACCCATATTCGATAATATCTAAATTTGGATCTTTTTCAAGTTGCTCTAGCGCACGTTGTGACCCATTTGCTAAATTGCTTATACAAAACTCCACGATTGGTTGTAGCAATGTGTTCACCTCAATCCTATTATTGTAGCACATTTACAAAAAATCATGTAATATTCACATATAAAAATCATCTTAATTAGTCACGTTTTTCGAAAAAATGTTGTTATTTTGTCACAATTTCGCTATACTTTTAGTGGTCGAATTTTATCAAAAGGGGAAAGCTTCCATGAGAAACCTCGTGCTACTTGGTGGCGGATACGGAAATATGCGTATACTACTCCGCATCCTCCCAAATTTACCAGAACATATTCGTGTTACGCTAATTGATCGCGTTCCGTATCATTGTTTAAAAACAGAGTATTATGCTTTAGCTGCTGGAACGATTAGTGACCAGCACATTCGCGTCCCATTTCCAGAACACCCTCGCCTATCGTATATATTCGGCGAGGTAAAAAAAATTGATTTACATCATGAGGTCGTCCATCTTCAAGACGGATCGTGTATCCCATACGACGATTTAGTCATCGGGTTAGGCTGTGAAGATAAATATCACGGTATACCTGGTGCAGACATTTTTACTTATAGCATTCAAACTATCGATAAAGCAAGAGAAACGTATCAAAAGTTGAACAATCTCCCACCGCATAGCATCGTTGGAATTGTCGGTGCTGGATTAAGCGGTGTAGAATTAGCAAGTGAACTCGTTGAAAGTCGTCCTGATTTACACGTAAAATTATTTGACCGTGGCACACGCATTTTGTCTATGTTCCCTGAACGATTAAGTCGTTACGTCGAGCAATGGTTTCATTCACACGGTGTCGAACTCATTCGCCAATCGAACATTACAAAGGTTGAAGAACACACGCTGTATAATCACAATGAAGCTATCCACTGCGACGCTATTGTATGGACCGCCGGCATCCAACCGAATCGTGTCGTTCGTGAACTTAACGTCGAAAAAGATAGCCAAGGGCGTGTGTTACTTACGCCACGACACCATATTCCGCATATGGAAAACGTATATGTTGTTGGAGATTGCGCAAGTTTGCCGCACGCTCCAAGTGCACAATTAGCTGAAGGACAAGCAGAGCAAATTGCTCAAGTATTGCAAAAGCGGTGGAAAGGCGAAGAACCACCAAGCGAATTTCCACCAATTAAATTAAAAGGCGTTTTAGGATCGTTAGGGAAAAAACACGGGTTCGGCCTCGTTGCTGATCGTCCGCTGACTGGACGCGTCCCACGCCTCCTGAAATCAGGCGTACTATGGATGTATAAGTACCATAACGGATATTGAGATGAAGGGCGAATTACTCCGCCCTTTTTTCTATCGCTTCATAAATGTTTTTTAATTTTGGATTCCCTTCATCAACCATTTCTCCATCAATAACAACAACCGGATAAAATAAATCTTCGTCGATTACTTTTTGCGCAAATTGACGCTTTTCATCGTCTTCCGGTGGCGAAAAAATATCAACATAAACGAACTGAAACGCACGATTCGGATATTTTCGTGAAACTGCAGCTTGAATCCATTCATACGTATCTTTTGATGACGGGGCACCGACACAAGAAGCACAAACTGTATCTGCTCCGTACACACATATTTCAATCATGTTCATTCTCTCCCCTGGAAAAAAGTTAAGTAACGTTAATAGATTTTTTTCATCATGATGATTATAATAAAATTAGTGAAAGGAGTCGATGAAAATGGCAGATCAAGATATTAAACAACAAGTGCAAGAAGTATTAGATAAACTTCGTCCATTTTTACTTCGCGATGGTGGAGATTGCGAATTAGTCGATGTTGAAGACGGTGTCGTAAAACTTCGTCTTCTTGGCGCTTGCGGAAGCTGCCCAAGCTCAACTATTACATTAAAAGCTGGTATTGAGCGGGCATTGCTTGAAGAAGTTCCTGGCGTCGTCGAAGTAGAACAAGTATTTTAACGACAAAAAGGGGGTCCAAAAACGTTGGACCCCCTTTTTCCGTTAGGAAATGTTTATTTTTCTAACGTCATTTTATATACGCAACTACCCGTTGTCTCTACGGACAACATACGTACGTCATCGTGAGGAAATGCCGCTCGTAGGGCATCATATACTTCTTTTCCACACCCTTGTTCAGCAAAACAAAGTACAGTCGGACCTGCGCCGCTTAATGCGACACCGAATGCCCCACTCCGCTTCGCCACGACACGCACTCGTTTCAATTCAGGTACGAGACGTTCCCGATATGGCTGGTGAAAAAGATCCGCATCCATCATCTCACCTGCCAGTGACCAGTTTTGTGTCAGCAATGCGGCAACGAGCACATTTCCAACCGCACTCGCCTCTACTGCCTGCGCACGTGTGAACTCACTCGGAAGAACGGTACGTGATTTTTTCGTCTCCAGTTCATACGTCGGAATGACCGCAATGAGATCTATCGGGATGTGCGGTACGTGCACAACATGCGTACGTTCTTTTACATAGCTACCAATTACTAACCCTCCATATAAGGAGGCGCCAACGTTATCGGGGTGCCCTTCATATGTGGTAGCTATTCTCATTTTTTCTTCTTGCGACAAACTGAGACGTCCAAGTTCATTTGCCAACTCAATAGCCGCCACAATCGCCGCAGCACTACTTCCGAGACCGCGTGTAAAAGGAATGTTGCTTGACACAAACACGCGGCAAGGAGGGAGCGTAACACCATACTGACTCGCCAGCTCATTTGCTACTTGATAAATTAAATTGCTTTCCCCAGTCGGAATACTTTTTACTTCATTTGTTTTCGGGACAAATTCCCATGTTGTTGCACGCACTACCTCTAACGTTAAATGAAGCGAAACAGCTAATCCGATCGAATCAAAGCCGGGTCCGAGGTTGGCAGTGCTTCCCGGCACAACAATTTTTAACATTTCACCGTCATTCATTGGAGAACAGCCCCTTGAATGTGAGCAAACACGACTTCCTCATCATTTGGCAGTACAGTCGGTTGAACGTTCATCGCCTCCATCGCTACATTCGGATCTTTCAATCCGTTTCCAGTTAGCACCGCAACAATACGGCTGCCTTTTTTAATTTCACCACTTGCCACTTGCTTCATCACACCAGCTATCGATGCACACGAAGCAGGCTCTGCAAAAATTCCTTCTTCGCGCGCAAGCAAACGGTACGCCTCCAAAATTTGTTCATCTGTTACCTCATCGATTTTTCCACCTGATTCGTTGGCAGCTTGAACAGCGTATTCCCAACTAGCTGGATTACCAATGCGAATCGCTGTCGCAATCGTTTCAGGATTTTCAATTACTTCATTTCGCACAATAGCAGCTGCACCTTCAGCTTCAAAACCTCGCATTTGTGGCAATTTCGTTCCATGTTTTTCATGAAACTGTTTAAACCCTTTCCAATACGCCGTAATATTCCCTGCATTCCCAACTGGAATGGCAAGAACATCAGGCGCCTCCCCGAGTTGCTCACAAATTTCAAAAGCGGCTGTTTTTTGTCCTTCGATCCGATACGGGTTTACTGAATTAACGAGCGTAACCGGAGCCATCTCACTCAAACGGCGTACCATTTTTAATGCATGGTCAAAGTTCCCTTGAATTGCAACGATTTCTGCACCATACATGACAGCCTGCGCCAACTTTCCGAGCGCGATTTTCCCATCAGGAATGATAATAATGCAGCGCATATTTGCTCGTGCAGCATAAGCTGCTGCCGCTGCAGACGTATTTCCTGTCGATGCGCAAATGATTGTATCGCTTCCTTCCTCTTTTGCCTTCGCCACCGCCATAACCATTCCGCGATCTTTAAACGATCCTGTCGGGTTTGCTCCTTCTGTTTTAACGTATAATTCCACACCGAGTTTTTCTGATAAGTGAACAAGCGGGATAAGTGGTGTATTCCCTTCATGTAACGATAACATCGGCGTCTTGTCTGTGACCGGCAAATAGTCGCGATAATGATGTAACAATCCCCTCCACATTACAATGCACCTTCCCCTTCTACTCGATAAGAACTTTTCACTTCTTCTACAACTTCTAAATCTCTCAACTGCTGCAATACATCACGATAGTCTTTTAACGATGCTTGGTGTGTAACGAGAACAATTTCGGCTAAATCTTTTTGATTTAATGGCAATTGTAAAATTTTTTCAAAGCTCACTCCTCTTTCCGAAAAGAGCGATGTAATTTTTGCAAACGCCCCGACTTGATCTTTTACATGAATGCGTAAAAAATACTTCGAATATATTTCGCTATCTTCTTTTAACTGCTTATCGTATTGTGGAGTGACTGCACTTCTTCCATTCACACCAAGACGCATGTTTTTCACGACAGCAACGAGATCAGATACGACAGATGTCGCTGTCGGCAAACTGCCTGCCCCTGGACCGTAAAACATCGTCTCGCCAACCGCCTCACCGTAAACGTAAACCGCGTTATATTCATCGTTTACCGACGCAAGTGGGTGCGTCTCTGGCAACAACGTCGGCTGTACACTAACTTCGACTTTATCGCCGTCTCGATGGGCAATACCGATTAATTTCATCGTATAACCGAGTCGTTTGCTATAGTTTATGTCTTCTTCCGTAATCTCCGTAATCCCCTTCACATACACATCTTGCAAATCGATGTTCATTGAAAAACCAAGTCGAGCTAAAATCGCCATTTTTCTTGCTGCGTCTAATCCTTCAACATCCGCCGTTGGATCGGCTTCAGCGTAACCGAGCTCCTGCGCCTCCGCTAATGCTTCATCGTACGCGCGGTGGAATTTGCTCATCTTTGTTAAAATGTAATTCGTTGTACCGTTAACAATTCCCATCATTTTTGTAATTCGATCAGAAGCTAACCCATCTACAAGGCTGCGCAAAATCGGAATACCGCCAGCTACGCTCGCCTCGTAAAACAAGTCACAGCCATGCTCAGAAGCAACAGAGAGTAATTCTGTTCCATACAATGCCATTAAATCTTTATTCGCTGTGATGACATGCTTCCCATTTTTTAATGCCGTTAGTATATATTGACGCGTCTCTTCGACGCCTCCCATCACTTCAATGACAACATCAATGTCCGGATCATGAATCACTTCTTCTACATTTGTCGTTAATACCGCCTCCGGCAAAGCGACATCTCGCTTTTTATCGCGGTCGCGAACGGCAACCTTTTTAATTTCTACAGGGCAACCGACTTGATGCATCAATTTATCTTGATGGTTTTCAATGATTTTGACAACACCACTACCAACCGTTCCTAATCCTAATAATCCGACTGACACACTTTTTACCATCTTCCCCACCTCTTGTTTTTCCGTAGTGAACATTTGTTTTTATATAGTAGACATTATAGGACATCTCCATTTCATTTACAATCCTTATTTTCACTATCGTATCATATGAAAACGTTTTATGTTTAAAAATTTTCTAAAAAAATAAAAAAAGAGCCTATTGGCTCTAACGCACAGGTGTATATGGTTCTTTTCCTTCCAAGACGGCCATCACATTGCGGCAACATACATGCATCATTGCATATCTCGTTTCTTTCGTCGCACTTCCTATGTGGGGGAGTGCAACAACATTTGGTAGTTGCAGAAGCGGATGATCAGAACGAATCGGCTCTTGTGCGAACACATCTAACCCTGCGCCGGCAATGCGTCGATGAATTAACGCATCATATAGCGCCTCTTCATCAACGATCGCCCCGCGTCCTGCATTAATAAAAATGGCTGATGATTTCATTTTCGCAAACGCGGCACGGTTAAACAATTGATACGTTTCGTTCGTCAGCGGAGCTAAACAGACGACAAAATCAGATCGCCTCAGCAATTCATCAAAAGAACAATACGTCGCATCAAGCGTCTTTTCTGCCTCAATATTTCGTGAACGATTATAGTACAACACGCGCATATGAAATCCTTTTGCACGATGTGCAACAGCCTGACCAATTTTCCCCATGCCAACAATCCCTATCGTTTTATGGTGAACGTCCGTTCCTGCAAGTAAAAGAGGGCTCCAACTTTTCCATTTCCCTCCTTTAACAAACTCGGCTGCTTCAATTAATCGTCTCGCTGTTGCTAGCAGTAAAGCAAATGTTAAATCTGCTGTCGTTTCTGTTAACACATCGGGGGTGTTACAAACGATAACTCCATATGTTTTCGCTGCCTCTACGTCGATATTGTCGTAGCCGACCGCCACATTTGCCACCACGCGAAGCTTCGGACTTTGCTTCAACAGCTCCTCATCAATGCGATCAGATAACATCGTAATTAACGCTTCTGCCTTGCTCGCTTCCTCAAGCAATACGTCGCGCGGCACAGCGATGTCCTCATGCGGCCACATGTTCACATGATATTTGTCACATAACGGAGCAACAACATCGTCTGGTAGTTCTCTCGTAATAAAAACGTACGGTCTCCCCATAACCTCGACTCCCTTAAACATACTTTTCACTTTATTTTACCATATTTATAACCAATCGAGCCGAGGAATAGTTATCGTCGTGATGTCATGAAAATGCCGAAGTTTTTGTTCGTATATGTCGACCCCTTCAAATATTTGCTGCAATAATTGCTCATCACGCCCATGTTGCGATCCGTAGTAATTTTCAATCGCTTGGAAATAGTGGATTGGCATTAATAATCGGGCATAAATCATACGCCATGAAAATCGGCTAAGCGATTGAATATGCTCATACGTTTGTAAAAAGTGAACAACTTCTTTATCTTCTTTTTTTAGCAACCATTGTGTTCGAATCCATTCCGACAGATCTCGACTCGCATGGTCAAATACCCAATCTGTCGGCACTTTTCCATCTTTCCATGTTTGTAAGGAGAACTGCTCATGGCAAATAGTTGGCATGTCGCTACGCATCGGAACTTCATCTAACTGTGTATCAACAATATATTGAATGGCATTCTCGGCTAAACCTAAATAATATGGAAATGTTTCAATAAATTTCTTATCTACCTCACTTTTTTCAGATGATTTCACTTGCAACTCCCAAAACTGCTCAAGTTGATCGACGCGCTGACCCCACAGTTCTCCCCATTGCCCAAATCGACTTCGCGATGACACCGCATACGGATATGTGCGTCCGCGCTGATGAAATAAGGCGAGTTGTTGGGCGACATCCTCTGTTTTCATTCGACCTTCTATTTTCCACACGCTCACTCGTTTTCCTTGCAACGTTCCAACAAACTGACCTGTTTTCGTTGGGAGTAACGTTGCAACCGTTTCATCACCTTGTGCTCGCATATACATCGCCATGTAATATAATTGCTGTATGTCGTTTTCTTTCTCATTTGTTGGCACGGCGACATATATATCGTTTCCACTATGAATCATAAAGCGTTCGTCTACTGGCTTGATCTGGTCAACACGAAAATAATAATCCATGCACATCCCTCCTTCCTTCATGTATATGTTTAAAAAATACGTATAAACTTCATATGAGAGAGGAAATACACGCACGTTTCATAAAAGGAGCACATACATTGTAAAAAATAAAAAAAGAAATAGGTGAAGTGGATGGAGGAAAAGAAAATAGGGAAAATGGAGCAAATTGCGCGACAATGGCTTGCTGATCGAGGTGTAACAATCGAGCATATCGCTGAACTCGTTTATTACTTGCAATCGAAATATCATCCGGACTTGAAAATGGATGAATGCATTCATAACGTCAACCGAGTCATTGCGAAACGTGAAGTACAAAACGCCCTATTCACCGGCATTCAACTCGACATATTAGCAGAAAAAGGACTGTTACAAGAACCACTACAATCGTTTATCGAAAAAGACGAAGGGTTATATGGGGTGGACGAAATTTTAGCTCTATCCATCGTCAACGTATACGGTTCCATCGGCTTTACAAATTACGGATACATTGATAAACAAAAGCCAGGTATTTTAAAAAAACTAAATGATAAATCGTCCGGTCAATGTCATACATTTTTAGACGATATCGTCGGGGCAATTGCGGCTGCCGCTTCAAGCCGTCTTGCTCATCGCGCAGCCCATGTCGAATAAAAAAGGTGCCTTAATTTGGCACCTTTTTTATATACGTTCCATCCATTCTTTTAACGAGTCGACAACATATGTTGGTTGTCGATCGTACGTTTGCAACATCTCTTTCGTCGTTACACCCGTATGAACGAGAAGCGTATCCATTCCTGCGTTCATCCCCGCCATAATGTCGGTGTCATAATTATCCCCAACCATTAATGTTTCTTCTTTTGGAACACCAAGTACTTCAAGTGCTTGCTCCATAATGATTTTTTCTGGTTTGCCAATAAAAATAGGCTTTGTTTGTGTCGATACAGCAACAACAGATGTGAGAGAGCCATTCCCAGGTAAAAGCCCGCGCTCGGTCGGAATGGCGATGTCTCCGTTCGTCGAGATAAACATCGCCCCGTTGCGAACAGCTAAACAAGCAATTGCTAACTTTTCATAATTAATGCTACGATCAATGCCCATGACAACAACTTCAGCATCTTCGTTCGCAAATGTAAAACCTTTCTCCTCAAGTGCTTGACGAATACCATCTTCTCCAATGACATAAACAGAAGCATTTGGCTTTTTTTCATAAATGTAATTGGCAGTTGCTTGACTTGTCGTAAATACTTGATCTTTCGTTGCTGGGATATCAAATCGACGCAGTTTTTCTGCCACCTGTTCTGGTGTACGCGAAGAATTATTCGTTACAAACAAATATGGAATTCCTTTTTCATGAAGACGATGGACAAATGCGCATGCTTCTTCAATCCGTTCTGTTCCGCGATACATTGTACCGTCTAGATCAATTAAATATCCTTTATACGTTTTCACTTTCGCCACTCCTTTTGACAACTTGCACGTTCAAACTTTAACGCAAAACAAATGCACTTGTCAAAGAAGGAGCAACGAATGTCAACGATTGTTCATTTTTTTCGTTTAATATGATAGCGGCACGCATCATCGCCGTCCGCTAAACACGTCTTCGGTACGATGTCTGCCTCATGAATAAGCGTTTCAAACAGCTGTCGCTCACATTCACAAGCAATCGGATATGCTCGAGCTACTTCGGTGATAGGACAGTTATGTTCAACTAACTCAAATGAGCCGTCATCATGCTGTAATAACTCCGACATATACCCATGCTCATTTTGAACCGCAACAAGTTCTTTTATTTTTTCATCAAACGATTTATTACCGAGCTGCTGTTCATACAACTTTTTCATCCGTTCTTGCCGGTTTTGAAACAACTCAGCTACCATTTGCGTGCCACCCATTTTTTCCAAATCAGCTAAAAAATCAAGCATCGTTTGCTGATAATGGCGGGGAAACCGTTGATGCCCTTTAGCACTTAACTGATATACGTTTGTCGGTCTTCCCATCGGTTGACGAACGAGCGTCGATTCAATCAATTCTTCACGCTCTAATGCACTTAAATGACGGCGGACAGCCATTTCTGTAATTCGAAGTTGCTCCGCCATTTCACCGACCGTTAGTCGCTTTTGCACTTTTAACATATTCAAAATTTGTTCTTTTGTGGAAGAGGTTTTTTTTCGCATCATTTTTCACCCACTTCCATTTTACACGATTTCCCCTATACGCACAATTTTTAAACATTTTCGTTTAAAAAGGCAGACACAGGGCCGAGTTCGTTTTGTAAATACGAGCGAATAGAAGCAGGGAACGATTGGAGAACATGTTTATAACGTTGCAATACTTCCAACAATTCAGCATGCGGTACGTCGATATACTGTTGAACAAGCTTTTTACGAAAATGGATGATTTGTTTTAATGCCTCGCCTTCCTCAGCGGAAACAACACGTTCATCAACTAAAATGTCAATGATGTCCTCATAACTTCCCGGATCGCGCATAATAAAACCGTCGATCATCGCATTTCCCACATCAATGATCGATTCAATGATGACGTGTCCGATACGCTCAAGAGCGAGCTTTTCGATCGGTGTGTGAAACGATTGTTCGACATAGTGAACAGTTTGTTCCATATATGTTAATGTTTTTTCGATTTTTTGACGATCGACAAAATACATCTCCCATCTTCCTTTCTGCCTTTTTCCTTTATTGTAGCATAGCGCTTTCTTTTACACATCTAACAGAAATTTGTTAAGATGAAGGAGCAAACAAAAACATATGGAGGTTTGAATATGGAACGTTTCTTTTTATATGATGATACAGTCGATACGAAAACACGTTTTGTCAGCTTCGTTGGCAAAAATGAACGGTTTGATTTAGCGATCGTCCAGACAGACCGCTTCTATGGAAAAGTGCTCGTACTCGATTTACAAAGCAACCGATATGCCATTATCGGTTCAGATGACTTGCAACAACCGGGATATATTGAACATGTATACCATTTAGACGAAGAAGAGGCAAACGAATTGAAAAGTTTTTTACATGAAATTGTCGGTTAAGTGGAACGCTATGCAAAAAAGAAAGGAAGCGTTCGTATGACCGATGAGACATATCATGATTTTTCAACGGTAGAGGCGAGAAAAAACTTTCTCGTTCCAGAAACGCTGCCAGAAGGCCCTTATGGCGCCCCGCGTGGTGAACATGAACCTGTTCAAAACAAAAGTACACCTTGGCAAGAAGGACAACGATACTACAGTGCGTTTAATTACGAATATAAATCGCTTCACCAAAATATTCCACGCCAAGATCCCGGGGCTCATCCGGTACATGATGACTCGAATGAAAATGGGCAACAACCATACTCATGAAAAATAGGTCAGGCATCCTGACCTATTTTTTCACCTTTCGCAATACAAAATACGCACAACCAAAATTACAATATTCAAACAAATATTCAGATAACGTACTTATTTTCGTATCATATGTCGCCTTTTGATTGTGATCGTCAAAAAAACCACGCAAACGAAGTTGATTGTATCCCCAATCCCCAACAATGTAGTCATATTTATTTAAAATATCTGTATAACGTAACCGAAACGCTTCTTCATTAAAACCGTTGCGTACATTTTCTACAAGTTCGTAGCACGTATTATGAATACAAATCATTGTCCTCACCTCTTCTTTCCATTTCTATCATAAAACATGTCTTTCCCCCAAGCAATGACCATTATGAATTGCTAAATAAAACGAATAATAAAAAAGAAGGGGGGAGTTTCTTTGCGGAAAACATGGATTATCACAGGAATAAGCGCCATCACTTTATTATCGGGGTGCGCTGGAAATGAATCAACGTCTTTGTACGAAAAAAGCGGTACAACGATTAACGTTCGCTCACGAAACGATTTATATAACGAGCATGGTGTGCGAAATGGACTTGATTCACGTCTAACAAATTTCGGCTACGTCCGTCATCAAAAAAGCCCCATCCCAGGGGACACAACACAATATGCAACCATACCTATATTAAACCGTGAAAATGTCGCTGATTTAATTAGCAAATTGTGCACACAACTTCCGAACGTTTATGATGTCGGAACACTCGTTACAGATGATACCGTCTTTGTTGTTTACAAAACAGACAGTACAAACCGATCCGAAACAGCCGATCAAGTGAAAAAAACAGCCATTTCTGTCGTGCCGCGTTATTATCACGTGTATGTTTCGGATAATCCGCGCATGTTTCAAGATATTGAACGCTTTGGCCGTTTAGATGCAAACAGTCAAAATGTCGATCAAGTTTTACAACAGACAATTAACGAAATGCTTAAATCGCCTCAAGGTAAAAAAATAAGTAGTGGCGAAAACGAAAACGGTGTGCAACGCGAAGAAATGAATATGATGCAATAAGAAAAAAGGATGTCCCGCTCAAATGAAGTGGGACATCCTTCATCATTCACTCCGCCGCCTTTGCTGATCGCACTTGTTCATCGGCATGATAAGAGGAACGAACGAGCGGACCAGACTCACAATGACTGAATCCTTTCATTAACGCAATTTCTTTCAATTCCATAAACTCATGAGGATGGTAATATTTTTCTACTTTCAAGTGTTTCTTTGTCGGCTGTAAATATTGACCGATTGTTAAAATATTCACACCGACCGCCCGCAAATCATCCATCGCCTCCAAAATTTCTTCCTTCGTTTCTCCAAGACCAACCATTAAGCTTGATTTTGTTGGGATATCAGGCTGTATTTCTTTTGCGCGGCGTAAAAATTCAAGCGAACGTTCATACGTTGCGCGTGCACGAACACGTGGAGTAAGACGACGGACGGTTTCGATATTATGATTTAAAATGTCAGGACGCGCATCCATTAACGTTCGTAAGTTTTCATATACACCTCCCATATCCGACGGCAATACTTCGATCGTCGTTAACGGATTTTTCCGGCGAATGGCACGCACCGTCTCTGCAAATACAGCTGCTCCCCCATCTTTTAAATCGTCGCGAGCTACTGCGGTAACGACAACATGTTTTAAATTCATTAACCGAACGGATTCAGCCACACGCTCCGGCTCTTGCCAGTCTAACTCAGTAGGCAATCCTGTTTTGACGGCACAAAAGCGGCAAGCACGCGTACATACGTCCCCTAAAATCATAAACGTTGCCGTTCGGCGAACAGCCCAACATTCATGAATATTTGGGCAACGCGCTTCTTCGCATACAGTATGCAACTGTTTTTCACGCATCATTTTTTTTAAGCCCATATAATGTTCATTCGTATTTAACTTTATCTTTAACCATTCTGGTTTGCGAAGGTGTTGTTCTTTTGTCGACATCATTTTCACGCTCCACTCGTTAATATACATTACTCATTATACGAGTTATTGCTTTACAATACAAAACAGTTTGTTTTTCCAACATTTTTTATTTATGAAAACAGTCGATTACCCCAAACTAATGATATGAACTTCGGAGAAAGGAGCAAGAATGCGTGAGAACATTATGGTGCATCATCTTTCTTCTTTTCGTGCCGTTTCAATCATTTGCAGCTGCACCAAATGATTTATATGACAAGCGAATGGAGCTTTATAAAAAAGCGGAAGCCATTTCATTTATTCCGTGGTATTATTTTGCAGCAGTCGACCAGTACGAACGTAGCATTCGACAAGCGCGGCGTGACTTACCAAAACCGACAGGAGTAATTAGCATTTATATTCCTCCAGAACGATGGTCAGGGCCGCTTAATTTTAATCAAGAAGATCAAAATCCATTCACAATTAGCCAATTCGGTGGAATGGGTATAGATGGAAATGGAGACGGTTTCGCAGATCGAACAAATGATGAGGACGTTTTATTTGCTTTTGCGCGTTTTTTACGGTCATACGGAACAGATCATACGCATATTAAAATGGCGCTATGGGATTATTATGAACGAAGTAAAACGGTCGATATGATTTTAGGGAAAGTAAAGTTATATAAACATTTCGGAACGCTCCAACTCGATCAATACGCATTTCCCATTCCGCGCCGCTTTGAATATAGTTATCGAAGTACGTGGGGAGATGCACGTGGGTGGGGAGGGCGCCGTATTCATGAAGGAACAGACATCTTTGCTCACTATGGCACGCCGGTTCGTTCTACATGTTATGGCATCGTTGAATTAAAAGGTTGGAACAAATACGGTGGTTGGCGCATCGGTATTCGCGATATAAACAATACGTATCATTACTTTGCACACTTAAACGGATTCGCTAACGGTTTAGAGGAAGGAACGATTGTAGAGCCTGGTATGTTAATCGGGTCGGTTGGCAGCTCGGGATACGGTCCACCTGGAACGTCAGGTAAATTCCCACCGCATCTCCACTACGGCATGTATAAAGATAACGGTTATACGGAATGGTCGTTTGATCCTTATCCTTACTTAAAACAATGGGAGCGACAAGAACGCATGAAAAAAAGATGAGGATTTCCCCTCATCTTTTTTATGATTGACGGCTTTTCTTCACTGCATGAGCGACGCTCGCTGCAAAACCTCCCCAAATAATAACCATGCCAACAAGCATCATAATCAATGCACTTGTTTCCATCAGCTCGAAACCTCCTTATCCGTTGGAACGGACAATACACCATCTCTCCAACGTTTTACTGAAAGGACAAAACCGAGAACGATAACGAGTGCCGCAATCGTCCAACCATACTTCACAACAAATAGTGTATCGTACCCACCATAATTTTCTTTCACGTTCGTTTTAATGCTATCAAACATCATATAGCCTAGTACAACCGGTGTGATCACGGAGAGCGAAACTTTCCACCACGCACCTACCATAATATCTGATACACTGTTTGCATGTGTTTGAAGCGCATTGAGTTGTTTTAACACCCATGCGATAACAATCACTTCAATTAGACCGACAAGCGCAACACCGAAGTTATTAATAAAATAGTCGACCACATCTAAGAAATATAATCCACCGTTTGTTGCAAACACGAGCGCGATTAACGCCGCTAATCCACCGCCACCAAGAACGGCTTTCGCGCGAGAAATACCAAACTTTTCTTGAAATGCCGCTACATATGTTTCCGAAATGGAAATGAGAGATGACAAACCAGCTAACGTTAGCGAAAGGAAAAATAACACGCCGAAAAATTCATTAAACGCTGGAAATTGGTTAATAATTTGCGGGAAGACAACAAACGCTAACCCGACTCCCCCTTTAACGACTTCGCTTACTGCTACACCCTGTTGGTGAGCTAAAAAACCGAGTACGCTAAATACACCAATACCGGCTAACAGTTCAAATCCTGAGTTTGCAAATCCTGTAATAAAGGCGTTGTTTGTAATATCTGATTTTTTTGGTAAATAACTTGAATACGTAATCATAATAGCAAATGCAATCGACAAGCTAAAGAAAATTTGGCTATATGCAGCAACCCATACTTTTCCGTTCATAATTTGATCCCAATTTGGTTTGAAAAATGCATTTAATCCTTCAACTGCACCTTCTAGCGTGACCGCGCGAACGACGATAATAAAGAATAAAACAACGAGCGTTGGCAAGAAAATTTTATTCGCTAACTCAATTCCTTTACGAACCCCTTTATATAAAACAGCTAAATTAATGACCCACACGAGAACAAGCGGAATAAGAACAGCTGGAACTATGCCGCCGAATGTACCTGGCGTTTCTGCTAATTTTAAATACTCACCGAATAAGAAGCCTTCTGTATCTTCTCCCCACTTCGACGTAAAAGCGAAATACGTGTAAGACATCGCCCAAGCAATAACAACGGAATAATACGTTGAAATAACGAATGAAATAAGTACTTGCCACCAACCGATCCATTCCGCTCCTTTGCTTAGGCGAGCAAACGTTAATGGCGCTGAACCACGATACTTATGTCCGAGCGTAAATTCCAATATAAGAATTGGAATGCCTGCCGTTAATAAAGCGAATAAGTACGGGAGGAAGAACGCTCCTCCACCATTTTCATACGCGACAGCCGGAAACCTCCAAATGTTCCCTAATCCAATTGCCGAGCCAGCTGCTGCTAAAATAAAACCAGCACGCGTGCCCCATTGTTGACGACTTTCCATAGATAAATGACCTCCTTATTCCATTTTTATCTTTACAGAGTAACAGACAAATAAGTGCAATACCACCACCCTGTTCGATTATTTTAATTTTTCAGACTTTTTTGTTTCATTTTAATTTTAAGTATAACAACGGAAAAGCCTTTTGTCAAAATAATATTTTTAAAAATAAAATTTTCACAATTTTTTATTGTTGAATAGGAAGTTCAATCGACGTATTTCCTTCCCCTCCCTGATTGTAAAATTGCGGAACTTCGCCTTGAATAATTTGGATAGCGACAGGAATGTCGTTTTGAATCGTTGCTGTTTTTGTTGCAAATGGAATAATAATTTGCACGTTCACTTCGATATGAATTGCTATTTCTATTAAAGCATTGTTAATTCCAAATGGACGAATATTTTTGTTGACATCCGAATGAACGTCCCCAATGACGTAAAAACGAACCGGTATACGCGGACCTAAATTCCCTAATAAGACGTTGTTTGTTGCTTGTCCGAGCGGGATATAATAAATAATCCCTTTTTCCATTTCCGTTTCAACTTGCACGTCTGGAAACTCAAGCGCGGATAGTTTTCCTTCCGATGCTGCTTTTAAATTTCGCTGTACGCGGTTTGTCGTTTTTGCTAATACACGATTGACTACTGTTGCATTAAAGTCAATAGCCGAAATTTTTCCTTGCCCATCTTTTTCAATTTTAATAAAGTTTTCGACGTTGAAATCGTCCTCAGCAATTTGTTGACTAATCGCATTGTTTATCACTAAGTTCGCTAGGCGGCGCGTTTCTTTCTCGGCGATCGCCATAAGCGTCGGTTCAATCCCTCTATTAATAAACCAAAGGCTCGCAACAGTCGAAACAATAAAAAAAACGAACGTGATTAAAAAAATATAACGGACGGGTAGCGGTTTTCTTCTTTTACGCAATTGTTGATACAACAAAAATCCCCCCTCTCACGCTATATGTATGCGATCAAGCAGGGGATTATTATTTTATTTCATGAGAAGCAAAGCGTCTTTTCCTTTCATTCCACGTGAGATCCCTAATTGTTCAGCCGCAAAAGTGACAGACTCAAGCGGTGCTTCTAACAGTTGGTCAATTGTTCGCACCCCTACCGCCCTTCCTGCGATAATTCCTCGGTCGCGCAATTTATTGTTTAATAGCGCCACATCTAATGCCCCGCACATAATATATCCTGTATCGTTCGCAACAGCTAACAACGTCGTTTTAGGCAACTGAACAGAAATCGCTGTAAACGGTTTTCCGTCAATCCATAACGGTCTAACCTCAACCATACATTTCACGCTCCTTTCCTTTATTCAATGTATGAATAAAGGAACGAAGGGTGCCTACGATTGATACATGTTTTTTAGCTTCCACGCAAGCACATCACGCAACATTTCTGGCATATAATATTGTTTTTTCGCTCGATATATTTCTGGATATAAATGTCCGAACGTAAACATATCAATTGTCGCCACCGCATACGTTTTTTGTTCTTCAATTGGCTGATGATGAATCAAAATGCGGCGCACGTGTGCTTGACCATCTATCAGTTGTTCTTTTTCAACAGTAATGCGGTCATACACCATTTGTCCCATTACTTCTCCACGAAATCCAAATCCTTTCAGACGTAACTGTTTCATTTGTTCAGTTTCCGCTTGTAAAATGACTTCTTTTAACTCGCTCCCTCGCAAATATACTTTGCATGGATTAATCGGATGTGGACAAATACGGTGAATATCCCCTTTTGTCACAACACCTTTTTCGAGAGAAGACAGTAGCACCCCGGCATTCACCATCGCTACATCACCTTCACACCATTCGTTTAACGCCTTCGCCAGAAGCGACGCGAATGGGGATGGTGAAAACCAGTCAATATGTAAAGTTTCAGGCAAATAAACAACTGGCTGCGCCAATGCGTTCGTCGCTCGTTCGATCATATGATGTAATTTTTGTTTTGTTTCCATACATTCTTGTTCAAGAGCATCGATATGTTTCACATATGCACGTGCATCAACTTTCCGGTTTTTTGTATCAACCGTCAACGTCACACATCCGACGTAATGCGCAAATTTCCCAGCCCCACAAAGCAACGTGTTGTTTACACGTTTTCCGCATTCAAATACATGATGCGTATGCCCTCCTAAAATTGCTGTCAGTTGCGGAAACAGATGAGCCATTTTTTCATCATCACTTATCCCTAAATGAGATAACAAAATGACTGCATCCACTTTTTCCGAAAGCTCTTCCACAAGCTGAGCGACCGTCTCAAATGGATCCGCAACACGCCATCCCAGCAGCTCATAAAACGTCTGAAATGGGACGGTCACTCCAATAAAAGCTATGCGCACACGTCCGAATGTCATAATGATATACGGTTTCATCCAATCGGGACGCTCTCCGTTTTCATAAAAAACGTTCGCAACAATCACAGGGAATTTAGCATGTGCATATAACGTATCGAGCTGTTTATGACTTAGCGTAATTCCTTCATTGTTTCCAATTGTGACCGCATCGTACGCCGCATCGTTTAAAAGGGCGATATTAGCTTTTCCATCCGACGCTTCTGTGATCGGATGAAATCGATCAATAAAGTCACCAATATCGAGCAAAACCATATGTTCATTTTGTTTTTTATGCTCGCTTCTTTTTTTTCGTAAATAATGCACTACTTTTGGCCAATGTTCAAAATGGCTATGCACATCGTTTGTATGATAAATATGTATCGTCTCTTTCAATGTTTGCAACACACCTTTCCCTTTACCAGCCAAGTCCTTGCACGATTAAACGAACCCCAAGTAAAATGAGTACGATCCGCAATAGCGTCACAACTGTTTTTCCTTTTAGTCTCCGATTAAGCCATGCGCCACATTTTGCACCGACCCATACGCCCGGAATGAGCGCAAACGCAAACGTCCATGCGACATTTCCCATCCATACATGTGTCGATGAGCTAACAATGGATGACAAAAAGACGATAAACATCGATGTCGCTACCGCCACATGAGGAGGAAATAAAAACAATAACATCATCGCAGGCACCATGAGCGAACCGCCACCAATGCCAAAAAACCCGCCGACAAAGCCAACAATAAACGCAATGAGCGTAGCAATGAACGGATTATAGCCGTATGTCACTTCCTCTCCTTCGTTCGTGACATACGTGCGCATAATAGGAAACGTTCGTGTTGCACGCGGTGAAAAACGCGATTGAAACATAAGCAAAAATGAAACAGCAATTACAAACAGTCCAAAGTAAAGCGAAAAATGATGCATATGAACATGTTGGTTTACCCATGCCCCTAACATGGCGCCCGGCCCACTGCCGATGAAAAAAAACAAGCCGCTTTTATAGTCCACCATTTTATGCTTCATATATGTTAAAGTTGACGACAATCCATTAAAAATAATTACAACAAGCGATGTACCAACCGCGACTTGTGGTGAAATGGCTGGCAACATATGAGCTGCACTTAAAAAAAGAAGCGCGGGAACGATAATGACTCCCCCACCTAAACCGACAAGACTGCCGATCGTTCCTGCTAAAAAACCAATCACTAACAGAAGTATGTATTCCATTTTCATCCCCCATTATGAAAACAAATCTAATTGCCGTGGCGCTAAGTCCGTATACTCAATACTTAACATCTGCAAGAGCTGTTTTGCATTATCAGCCGCATCACCGCCCGAATTGTTGTTAAATAATATGTAAATATGTTCACATTTTGTTTGTAGCGTCCGGATATGTGTCGCCCATTGTAACAGTTCTTGCTCGTTATATCGGTACAAATAACGAATGGCACGCCAATTTTCATCATCTCGTTTATTCCAACCAGCGACATTTCGTCCGTGTAGACGAATAAGTGTTTTATGCTTGTCTGTTGGATAAAGAACAGTCGGAACCGAACCTTCCCCTGCTTGCGGTTCATCACAAATGCTATGAATCCATCGCTCTTCTTCCATGAAGCGCAGCGTCTTTTCATAAAAGGGCGGAGAAAACCACGATTGATGACGAAATTCAAGCGCAACAGGCACATCTTTCATTCGTTCACGACACCAACGTAAATAACGTACATGCTCTTTTTTGCAGTCAAACCAAGGTGGAAATTGAAATAATACCATCGCCAGTTTCTTCGCTTGCTGAAACGGCTCAATCGACTGCAAAAATGCGCTAAACATGTCATCTTTATTCGCATACGGGATATCGCCACGCTGATGTCCCGTCATTCCTTGATACGCTTTGACGATAAATTGAAACGAAGATGGCGTTTCCACAATCCATTTCTCTACATTTTGCCGTGGTTGAATGGCGTAAAAATACGCATCGACTTCAACAGTTGGAAAATGGGCAGCATACGCTCGCAACTTATCTTTTGCTGCTAAACGAGATGGATATAAGCGGTCATGGTCTCCCCATCCCGTTAATCCGACATAAATCATATTCATCACCTATATTCATCTTACCATAACATACAAAAAAAGCCGATGATCCGCTCTATGCAGATCATCAGCTATGAATTATCCAATACTACCTTCCATTTCAAACTTAATGAGTCGGTTCATTTCAACGGCGTATTCCATCGGCAATTCTCTCGTAAACGGCTCAATAAAGCCCATAACGATCATTTCTGTCGCTTCTTGTTCAGAGATGCCGCGGCTCATTAAATAAAATAGTTGTTCTTCTGATACTTTCGACACTTTTGCTTCATGCTCAAGCGAAATGTTGTCGTTTAAAATTTCGTTGTATGGAATCGTATCAGATGTCGATTGATTATCCATAATGAGCGTGTCACACTCAATATTTGAACGAGAACCGTCCGCTTTCCGTCCGAAATGGACAATGCCGCGATATGTGACTTTTCCACCTTGTTTCGAAATGGATTTAGAGACGATCGTCGACGACGTGTTTGGTGCTAAATGAATCATTTTTGCACCAGCATCTTGATGTTGACCTTTACCTGCAATCGCAATCGAAAGCGTCAAACCGCGCGCCCCTTCTCCTTTTAAAATGACAGCTGGGTATTTCATCGTTAATTTTGAACCGATATTTCCATCGATCCATTCCATCGTTGCATTTTCTTCGCAAACAGCGCGCTTTGTCACGAGGTTAAAGACGTTGTTTGCCCAGTTTTGAATCGTTGTATAACGGCAATATGCGCCTTTTTTCACGATAATTTCAACGACTGCGCTATGAAGTGAGTTTGTCGTATAGACAGGCGCTGTACAGCCTTCCACGTAATGAACATGCGCCCCTTCATCAACGATAATTAACGTCCGTTCAAATTGTCCCATATTTTCCGAGTTAATACGGAAATATGCTTGCAATGGCGTATCGACTTTTACACCTTTTGGCACGTAAATGAATGAACCGCCAGACCAAACAGCAGAGTTGAGCGCTGCAAATTTATTATCTGTCGGCGGAACAACTTTTGCCCAATGCTCGCGAAATAAATCTTCATTTTCTTTTAACGCCGAGTCTGTATCTTTAAAAATGACCCCTAATTTCTCTAGATCTTCTTTCATGTTATGGTATACAACTTCCGACTCGTATTGCGCCGATACCCCAGCTAAATATTTTTGTTCTGCTTCTGGAATACCGAGCTTATCGAACGTTGCTTTAATTTCTTCCGGCACCTCATCCCAAGAACGACCGGATTTTTCCGATGGTTTGACGTAATAAGTAATTTCATCGAAATCTAAACTTGATAAATCGCCGCCCCATTGTGGCATCGGCATGCTGTAAAAAATGTCTAACGCTTTTAAGCGGAAGTCGAGCATCCACTTTGGTTCATTTTTCATTCGCGAAATTTCTTCTACAATTTCGCGCGTTAAGCCGCGCTCAGCACGGAAGACAGATACATCTTTATCGGCGAAACCATACTTATATTCACCGATTTCTGGCATTTTTTTCGCCATCTCTTTCGCCTCCTTTTTTATGACTAGCCTTGTTGCTCATGCAATCCTTTTTCCATCGCTTTCCACGCTAATGTAGCGCATTTAATGCGGGCAGGGAATTTTGATACGCCTTGAAGTGCTTCAATATCGCCTAAATCAATTGAGTCGTCATAATCTTTTCCTTGCATCATGTCGGAAAAAATCGTTGATAGCTTGAGCGCCTCTTCAATCGTTTTTCCTTTAATCGCCTCTGTCATCATCGATGCAGAGGACATCGAAATAGAACAACCTTCTCCTTCAAACTTCGCATCGACAATTTTCCCATCTTCTACTTTTAATGTTAAGTGAATGCGATCACCACACGTCGGGTTGTTCATGTTGATATCGACATGCTCCCCTTCTAACACACCACGATTTCTCGGATTTTTGTAATGATCCATAATAACTTGTCGATACAACGTATCTAAATGGCTATTAAAAGACATAGCTGAAATACTCCTTCGTTTTCTTTAATGCTGAAACGAGTGCATCAATTTCTTCTTCGGTATTGTATAAGTAAAAGCTTGCACGTGCGGTCGCCGTCACGTTTAGCCATTTCATTAGCGGCTGCGCACAATGGTGACCAGCACGAACAGCAATACCTTCGGCGTCTAAAACGGTCGCAACATCGTGCGGATGCACACCGTCAATATTAAATGTCACAAGCCCGGCGCGTTCTTTCGGGCCGTAAATCGTTAATCCGTCAATCGTTGCAAGCTGTTCAAGCGCATATTGCGCTAAACGATGTTCGTGCTCAGCAATATGATCTAACCCAACTTGCTCAAGGAAATCAATTGCCGCTCCTAAGCCAATCGCTCCTGCGATAATTGGCGTGCCGCCTTCAAATTTCCACGGAAGCTCTTTCCACGTCGACTCATACAAACCGACGAAATCAATCATTTCCCCACCAAACTCAACAGGTTCCATTTGGTCAAGCAATCGTTTTTTACCGTATAATACGCCAATACCTGTCGGACCGCACATTTTATGGCCTGAAAACGCATAAAAATCACAATCTAGCTCCTGTACGTTCACTTTCATATGCGGCGTGCTTTGTGCCCCGTCAACAACAACGACGGCACCGTTCTTATGGGCAATTTGCGCAATTTCTTTTACAGGATTGATTGTGCCGAGCACGTTTGATACGTGCGTGACCGCAACAATTTTTGTGTTTGGCGTGACTGTTTGTTCTACATCTTCTAAACGAATCGTTCCGTCAGGCTGAAGCGGAATATATTTTAATGTCGCACCTGTTTGTTTAGCCACTTGTTGCCACGGAATGATGTTACTATGGTGCTCCATATACGTAATAACGATCTCATCGCCAGGGCGGACGTTCGCTCGTCCATAGCTAGCTGCCACGAGGTTAATCGCTGTTGTTGTCCCGCGTGTAAAAATAATTTCTTCCATCGAAGCAGCACCGATGAAGCGGCGCACTTTTTCGCGCGCCCCTTCGTATGCGTCGGTTGCCTTCGTACCGAGCGTATGCACACCGCGATGAACGTTTGAATTATATTGACGATAATAATTGTCGATCGCCTCAATGACTGGCAATGGCTTTTGTGACGTCGCCGCGCTATCTAAATAAACGAGCGGTTTACCGTTTACTTTTTGATCTAAAATCGGGAATAGTTGACGAAGTTCTTTTACGTTCATCACTTAACTTTCCTTTCGATCACTTCAATTAATTGTTTTTTCACACGCTCAATAGGAATTTCATTAACGACAGGTGCTAAAAAGCCGTGAATAATTAATCGCTCAGCTTCTACTTTCGGAATGCCGCGGCTCATTAAATAATATAGTTGCATCGGATCAACACGACCGACAGATGCGGCGTGGCCTGCTGTCACATCATCTTCGTCAATTAACAAAATCGGGTTCGCATCTCCGCGCGCTTTTGGACTTAACATGAGCACGCGAGACTCTTGTTCAGCGTTTGATTTCGAGGCACCGTGTTCAATTTTTCCGATCCCGTTGAAAATTGATGTCGCTTCATCTCTCACGACACCGTGTTTTAAAATGTATCCTTCCGTATGCTTACCGTAATGAATCACGCTCGTTGTAAAGTTTTGCACTTGCTCACCGCGGCTCACAACGACCGTTTTCGTATCGCCAAGCGACCCATCACCAATGAGGCGCGTCACGTTTTCTGAAATCGTATTCCCGTCATTCATTAAGCCGAGCGCCCACTCAATGCGCGCATGACGACCTGTGATTCCGCGACGGTTCACGTACGTTGTCGTCCCTTTCGCTAAACTATCGACCGCACCGAAAAATACGTGGGCATCGTCAAGCGCAAACACTTCCGCAACGATGTTGACGATCGCTTCCGAACGTTCACATGTTGAAATGTAGTTTTCAACGTACGTCACTTTACTTCCGACATCGGCAACAATAATGACGTGGTTAAACAGCGCTTCCGCTTTTTCATGCACATATACCGCCTGCAAAGGAACGTCGATTTGAACGTGCTTTGGCACATATACGAACACTCCACCGTTGACAAGCGCCGCATGAAGAGCAGTAAGACGGTGCTCATTTACTTTGACGCCGTCCATAAAATATTTTTGTACAAGTTCGCTATGCTCGCGGACAGCTGTTGCTAAGTCTGTGAAAATAACACCTTTTTCTTTTAATTCATCAGCAAGCGATACGTATGCACATGTATGATCTCGCTGAACATATACGTTTTTTTGCTCCTCAGCTATATCGATGAGCACTTTTACTTGTTCAGGTAGCTCTTCTAGCGAAGAAAGCGGCGCGCTCTCAACGAGATGAGCAGAAAATTGTGTGAAGTTCCAACGATCGATTTTCGTTTTGTCTGGCTTCGGTAATGGCAATTGTTCCGCTTGCGCAAGAGCTTGTAAGCGAACGTTTAAAAGCCAGTCCGGTTCTCCGCGCCCTTCAGAAAATGAGCGCACATACTGTTGGTCGAATGGTAGTTTCGTCTCAATCATCTTAAATCCTCCTAACGCTTACGCTTCTTGCTCAACGACTTCATCTTCAATGCCTAGCTCTCTTTTAATCCAATCATATCCTTCTGCTTCAAGACGTTGTGCTAATTCTGGACCGCCTGACTTTACGATACGTCCTTGCATCATGACATGTACGTAATCTGGTGTAATGTAGTTTAACAATCGCTGATAATGCGTAATGATTAAACAGCCAAAGTCGCTATTGCGCATGTCATTTACACCTTTTGCGACAACTTTTAATGCATCGATATCAAGACCGGAATCAATTTCATCTAAAATAGCAATTTTCGGCTGTAACATCATAAGTTGTAAAATTTCGTTCCGCTTTTTCTCCCCGCCCGAGAACCCTTCATTCAAGTAGCGGTGAGCCATATCTGGATTCATTTCTAAAAACGCCATTTTTTCATCTAATTGACGGATAAATTTCATTAATGAAATTTCATTTCCTTCTCCGCGACGTGCGTTAATTGCTGAGCGAAGGAAATCCGCATTCGTTACACCGCTAATTTCGCTCGGATATTGCATCGCTAAAAATAGCCCAGCACGAGCGCGCTCATCTACTTCCATTTCTAATACATCTTGACCATCTAATGTAATGCTTCCTTTTGTTACTTCATATTTTGGATGGCCCATAATCGCCGCCGATAATGTCGATTTTCCCGTTCCGTTCGGTCCCATGATCGCATGGAACTCACCGCCTTTAATTTCAAGGTTAACCCCTTTTAAAATTTCTTTCCCGTCAATTGCAACGTGAAGATCTTTAATCGTTAATGTTGCCATAAAAAAATACCTCCAGTTTCACTTATGTTCAAAAAAACGTAATTCTCACTTTATTCTCATTACAATTTTATAACAAATGAAAAGTATTAGCAACCTTATTGCAAGTATTTTGATACTTTTTTGTTTCAAAAGTTTGCTCGTTTTATCATATATGTAAAACAGGTAGGGAACCCCGTACCCTTTAATGCATGCAAGTAAATTCATCGACACATTGTCGAACGAGCGTAACGGACTGGCTCATCGTCGCCCCTCCAGCTAAAGCAGATGCGACAGCACACGCTTCAAATATTTCTTTCTCTGTCGCCCCTTCATCGATGCACCCTTTCAATATGATAAATGGTACAATATTCATCTTGTTTAGCGACACTAATCGCTAGTGCGATGAGTTGTTTTTCTTTTTTTTTGATAGCTCCCCTTCGACGAAGCAAGCTTCCGTAAATGCGTTAAACGCTCGTCCAACATGAGGCATTTGTTGTGTGAACGGTGCCTAACCCTTGCTTATATTCGTGTAAACATTGTTCTATCGACATATGTACTCCTCCTTCCTTTTTATCATGCGTCGTTTTCGAGAAAATATAAAAGGACGCCCGAATGGACATCCTTATTTCGTTGCTGGAATAACAGCACCATTATATTTTTGTAAAATGAAGTCTTGAATTTCCTTTGATTGCAACACTTCAACAAGCGTCTGAATTTCTTTACGGTTTTCGTCACCTTTACGAACCGCGATAATGTTCACGTATGGGTTGTTTTCTGGCGATTCGACAGCGATCGGATCTTTTGCTGGATCTAAACCAGCATCTAACGCATAGTTGGCGTTAATTAATACCGCATCTCCTTCATCATTTTTATACACTTGCGGAAGCAATCCTGCCTCAACATCCGCTTCAAATACTAAATTTTTCGGATTTTCAACAATGTCATCAATTGTCGCTTTCGTCTTATCGACACCTTCTTTTAATCGAATTAGTCCTTTTTCTTCAAGCATCGATAAAATACGACCGTGATCAGCAACAGAGTTACTCATAATGATTTTTGCACCGTTTGGTAGCTCTTCAAGACTTTTGTATTTTTTTGAATATACGCCAATCGGCTCAATATGAATACCGCCTGCATTCACAAAGTCATAGCCATGTTCTTTCATTTGAGATTCTAAATAAGGAATGTGTTGGAAATAGTTTGCATCTAACTCTTTATCCGCTAATGCTTTGTTTGGTAACACGTAATCTTGGAACGTCACAATTTCTAGTTCAATTCCTTTTTCTTTTAAAATCGGTTTTGCTTTTTCTAAAATTTCTGCATGTGGTACGTTTGATGCACCGATGACAAGCTTGTTCGCTTTTTCCTCTGCACTTTCATTGTTTCCGCAAGCAGCAAGCGCTAAAACAACCATTGCAACAACAAGTAAAGAGATCCATTTTTTCATTTGTTTTTTCCTCCTTTTATCGTTTATCTATTTTAGAAGTGACAAAGTCACCAATAAACTGAATGATAAAGACGATGACTAAAATGAGCACTGTTGCAACGAGCGTCACATCGTTATTGTTACGCTGGAACCCTTCCAAATAAGCTAAGTTCCCAAGCCCCCCAGCCCCGACAACTCCCGCCATCGCCGTATAGCCAACGAGAGCGATCGCTGTAACGGTAATTCCAGATACAAGTGCTGGCAATGCTTCGGGAAGGAGCACTTTCCAAATAATTGTCGTTGTCGTTGCTCCCATCGCTTTCGCTGCTTCAATAACCCCTTTATCAATTTCACGAAGCGCAATTTCAACCATGCGCGCATAGAATGGAGCCGCTCCAATAATGAGCGCCGGCAGTGCCGCATTGGCACCAAGAATCGTACCGACAACAAACTTAGTAAACGGGATGAGTAAAATAATTAAAATGATGAACGGGATCGAACGGAAAATGTTAACAAACGATGCGATAACGCCGTTAATGACACGATTTTCCCATATGTTTCCCTTTGACGTTAAAAAGAGTAACAATCCAAGCAAAATGCCGAGCACAAACGTCGCCGCAACTGAAATAGCTGTCATATATAACGTTTCCGTTGTTGCCGCCCATATTTTATCCCAAACGACGTTCGGAAATAGCTCATTCCACATTCGCCAACACCTCCACTCCAACTTCTTGCTGGCGAATAAAAGCGAGTGCTCGCTCGATTTCTTCATTGGCACCGTCTAAATGAACGAACAACACCCCGTATGAACCGTGATGCGTTTGTGAAATTTTCCCTTGCAAAATGTTCACGTTCAAATCAAATTGTCGAATGATGTGAGTGATGAGCGGTTGCTCAGCTGCTTCGCCGACAAATGTAAGCTGTACAACTTTTCCATTTGGATATCGCTCAAGAAGATGCAACATCGCTTCTTTCGTTTCTTCCGGCTCAGTTACTTGTTGAACAAAACGCTTCGTAATCGGCTGCTCCGGCTTACGAAACACGTGAAGCACTTCACCCATTTCAACGATTTTTCCGTTTTCCATGACCGCTACACGATCACAAATTTTACGAATAACGTGCATTTCATGAGTGATTAATACGATCGTTAAACCGAGACGTTTATTAATGTCGACGAGCAAATCTAAGATGGAATCTGTCGTTTGTGGGTCGAGCGCTGACGTCGCCTCGTCGCACAACAACACTTTCGGATTGTTTGCTAACGCGCGCGCAATGCCGACACGTTGTTTTTGCCCGCCGCTTAGTTGTGACGGATATGCATTTTCTCGTCCTTCTAGCCCAACGAGCTGAATGAGTTCATCGACACGCTTCATCCGTTCTTCTTTCGGCACGCCAGCAATTTCTAACGGAAAAGCAATATTTTCGCGCACGGTTCGCGACCAAAGCAAATTAAAATGTTGAAAAATCATACCGATTTGTTGGCGCGCTTGGCGTAACTGCTTCCCGCTAATTTTCCCCATATCTTTCCCATCAACAATGACTTCCCCGTTCGTTGGCTTTTCTAATCCGTTCAATAACCGAATGAGCGAGCTTTTCCCTGCGCCGCTATAGCCGATAATACCAAAAATTTCTCCTTGTTCGATATGCAAATTCACATGATCGACTGCCGTTACATTCCCACTTGCTGCTTTGTACACTTTTGTTACATTCGATAATGTGATCACGTTGCTGTCACCTTCCTTCCATGAAAAAAACCTTTCTGCTCAAGAGAACAGAAAGGCGCGAATCGTCCATTCTGTCTCTTATCTCTCAAAGCAAACGCTTTGTGTGAATTGGCACCATTTCAGCAGCGCTGACGGTTGCCGGGTTTCATCGGGCACATCCCTCCACCTCTCTTGATAAGAGCGCTTTTAAACGCTTTATTCAGTTAACATTTTAATATGTTTAAGGATCATTTTAAACTACAAAAGTGAGTATATCATCGAAAGAAGGACAGTGTCAACAAAAATTTTATAACATTTTTTTGCGTATATGCACAAGGCATGCTACATCCGTAAATACAGCGAGCGCACACCTGTTGCGGCCTCAATCGCTTGTTCTAAGTCTTCAATTAAATCATCTACATTTTCAATACCAACAGATAAACGAATCATATCTTCCGTTACGCCGGATGCTTGTACATCTTCTTCACTTAACTGTTGATGCGTCGTGCTTGCTGGATGGATAATTAAACTTTTCGCATCGCCGACGTTCGCAACGTGCGACCAAAGTTTGACGTGGTTAATGAGCGCTGCCCCTGCTTCACGACCACCTTGAATACCAAATACGACGACTGCTCCTGCTCCTTTTGGCATATATTTTTTCGCTAGTTCTTTTGCTGGATGATTATTATGCTCAGGATACAACACCCAACTGACTGCAGGGTGGTTGTTTAAATAATCAACAATTTTTCTCGTATTGGAAATATGTTCTTTCATGCGGACGTGTAACGTTTCCAGTCCTAAATTAAACTGAAACGCGTTGAATGGGCTAATCGCCGGACCTAAGTCACGCAACAATTGCACGCGCGCTTTCACGATATACGCCGCTGCACCAATATTTGCATACACAAGGTTGTGATAGCTCGAATCTGGCGTCGTAAACGATGGAAACTTCGGCGAATGCCAATGAAATTTTCCCCCATCGACAATGATGCCGCCAAGCGTTGTCCCATTCCCGAGCAACCATTTCGTCGCTGAATGCACAACGATGTCTGCGCCATGTTCAATCGGGCGGCAAAGATACGGTGTAGCAAACGTATTATCAATAATGAGCGGAATGCCTGCTTCGTGAGCAATGTGGGCAACCGCTTCAATGTCTAACACGTGCAAGCTTGGATTGCCAATCGTCTCCGCGAAAATAGCTTTCGTTTTCGGCGTAATGGCAGCACGGAAATTTTCTGGATCAGATGGATCGACAAAATGGGTCGTAACTCCATACTTTGGCAACGTATTCGCAAATAAATTGTATGTTCCTCCGTATAACGTCGACGCAGAAACGATATCATCCCCTGCTTGGGCGACATTTAATATTGCCATCGTAATAGCAGCCATGCCGCTCGCTACCGCTAAAGCACCAATACCGCCTTCAAGTTGAGCGACACGCTCTTCAAACACCGTTACCGTCGGATTATGAATGCGCGTATAAATGTACCCAGCTTCCTTTAACGCAAACAAATTGGCCGCATGCTCTGTGTTATCAAACAAATACGCATTCGATTGATAAATTGGCACTGCACGCGCTTTCGTTACAGGATCGGTTTGCAAGCCACCGTGCACAGCAATCGTTTCAAACTTCATCATTTCTACCCCTGAAATGGTTTATTTATGAATATTTTGAATTTTAACACGATACATATTGCTCGTCAATGAACAACATCGTACGGTTTAGCAAGAAAAAAAATCGACTCTAACAATAAAATGTGGTGAAACGAAGCTGTGACAGACAATTCATTTAACCGAAGTTGCTGTTGAAGTTTTAACGAACCTTGTAATAATGACATCATCGCTTGTGTTGAACCACGAATCGTAATGACTCGTTCCCCATCCCCCTTCTCCACGCGCTGAATCCCTTCTTTCGAGACGCATAATAATACTTGTCCGCTGTCCCATTGTAATTGAATGTATATAGGTTCATTTGGCAAAATGGGTGCTAACATATGCATACAACCGCCCCCGCTTTATTTATTGTTGTATTCCCTTTTCCATGCGGAGACCGTCTGTTCCTTCTACAATCGCTCGACAATTCTCTCTCTTTTCCGCTCATTTCCCAAGAAATATGTCGAAAGCTGGCTTATTCAGCCAGCTCCCTCAATGTTTCATATAAATATGGAACAGAATGGAACGCGTATATTTTTTGTACAAGCTCGTCACGTTTGAAAACAAGTAAGCACGGAACACTTTCAATTTGCCATTGCACAGCTTTTTCGGGAACGTAATTTAAATCGTGACGCTCAAAAGAAATATGCGGTAACAATTGTTCAAGCACATCGACCATACGACTTGCCACTTGACACGTGCCGCACAATGGCGTGTACATATAAACGACCTTCACAACGATCACACTGCTTTCTACAAATATTGTGCGTGTACATCAATATTTGCACTTAATAGTACAACAGCGATATGATGTTTCGGAGCTGCTGCCACTTCGCGATACATTTTATCGACGTATAAATGCTCAGCTTGTGGAAATTCACGGCGAAGTTGACGGCGCAGTTTTTCTCCTGCTTCATCAGAATCGACTAAAATGTACACCTCTTTATCGTACAAAGCATCAATTAATTCATCAAGTTTGGCGGTGCCAAGCGTTCCGTTCGTGCAAATAATTTCTACCGGTTCACTAATAATACTCTCGATTTTCCTTTTATCTGAGCGCCCTTCAACAATAATTACTTTCTCTACCTCAACAATCGCCATCATCATCACCTTGCACATTCATTTATGTATTATTATTATATTCGCTACCCGTCTCTTTTTCTCCTTTTATCAAATAGAAAAGGACAGCGATGTGCCGTCCTTAACACCAACCACCTTCTATGTCACAATCGACATATTTCGCATCTGGGTTTTCCGTTACTGTCACACTTTTTAACACGCGCCCATCGCGCTGTTCATATCCATGTTTCAGCTGAAACTCATTTGTTGCGCGCACAAATTCCCCAACGCATTCATTGTCGTAAAACAATTGAAAATTACCATGTTCATTTAATTTACCGATCACATCTTCGGTAATGTCCATCATTTTTTGTTTTAACAAAAAAGACACCCCTGTGTCATAGGGTGCCCTGTGATGTGTGTTTTACTCTTGATTAATCATTTGTTCGTATTGTTCAGCAGTAAGTAAGTTGTCCACTTCGCTCATATCACTCGGCTCAATAACGATCATCCATGCTTTATCATACGGTGATTCGTTAACGTACTCTGGGTTGTCGTTTAACTCCTCATTGACTGCTACGACTTTTCCGCTAATCGGTGCATATAATTCAGACACAGTTTTCACCGATTCTACGCTACCAAACGGCTCATTTGCTGTCAGTTGCGCACCGATTTCTGGCAATTCAACGAAGACGATGTCGCCAAGCTCAGATTGTGCAAAATCTGTAATCCCAATGCGAACTGTATTGCCTTCCACACGCGCCCATTCATGTTCTTGTGAATAACGTAGCTCTTTTGGAACGTTCATCATTAACCCTCCAACATATTGTTTTCCCTTCCATCATACACGATTTTCGACACGCTTTCACGATAATTTAAACATTTCATGATATTTTTGTTCGTCAAATCCAACAATGACTTGCTTGCCATCTGTGACGATCGGACGTTTAATTAACATTCCGTCAGATGCCAGTAGTTGCAACATTTCTTCCGTGTTCATCGCCTTTAATTTATCTTTTAACCCGAGTTCACGATACTTCATACCGCTCGTGTTAAAAAATTTTTTTACATCCAATCCACTTTTTTCGTATAACGTCCGTAACTGCTCTTTAGATGGAGGCTGTTCAACAATATGTATAGCTTGTACAGAAATGTTGTTGTCATCTAGCCACTTTTTTGCTTTGCGACATGTGCCGCATTTTGGATACCAATAAAATGTCGCCATCTTCTCACCTCATCTATATATACGATAACAAAGCGAAAGTACCAGACGATGCGCCTGGTACCTCCATTATTACACAACATATCGCTCTGCTTCAATTAGTGCTTGCGCTGCCTCACGCTTTTTCGCAATGATGTTGATTGGCGTATGACGTGTTAATTTACGCAATGCTGATAACATCATACGCAACATGTCACCGTGCTCAACAGCGACGATTGTTTCTTTTGCATGTGCTTCAATTTCATTAAACGCTTCTTGACAGAAAATTTGTGTGTACAATACTTTTTGTTTGTTTTTCTCAACGCCAGATTGCGCAATTGCTTTTTCCGTACGCAATAGCGCAGATTCCATCGCGTATACGTTGCTGACGATGTCTGCAATATTTACGAGCACTTCTTGTTCTTTTTCAAGTTTTGGACCGAATTTTTGCGCCGCCAGTCCCGCGACCATTAAAGCGATTTTTTTCGCATTGCGGACAAGGTACTTCTCTTGTTCAAGCACGCCATCGCCAACTTCTTCTGGCATAAGCATCATTAATTCTTCTTGTAATTGTTGCGCTTTTTGTAAAAGCGGCAATTCGCCTTTCATCGCCTTGCGCAAATACATACCTGGCACGAGGAGACGGTTAATTTCGTTCGTCCCTTCAAAAATACGGTTAATACGTGAATCACGATACATGCGCTCAATTTCGTATTCTTGCATAAAGCCGTAACCGCCATGAATTTGTACACCTTCATCTACAACGTAGTCAAGCATTTCTGTCGCAAACACTTTGTTTAAAGAGCATTCGATCGCGTATTCTGCAATCGCTTTTGCCGTTTCCTTTCCGTCTTTTGCTTGTTCATCTGTCAACTGTCCCATGCGCGCTTCAAATAAACCGACTGTACGGTAGACGGAGCTTTCTGCCGCATACAATTTCGACGCCATCGTCGCTAATTTTTCTTGTGTTAATGTAAATTTCGAAATTGGTGTTTTAAATTGTTGACGTTGATTGGCGTATTGAATCGTCACTTCTAGGGCACGTTTTGCTCCTCCAACAGCACCGACGCCAAGCTTATAACGACCGATGTTTAAAATGTTAAATGCGATAATGTGACCCTTTCCGATTTCGCCGAGCAAGTTTTCTTTCGGCACGAGCGCATCTTGTAAAATTAATGTGCGTGTCGATGAACTTTTAATCCCCATCTTCTTTTCTTCCGCTCCTGTCGATACGCCAGGGAAATCGCGCTCAACGATGAACGCCGTGAAATGCTCACCGTCTACTTTTGCATATACGACAAACACGTCGGCAAAACCAGCGTTTGTAATCCATTGTTTTTCTCCGTTTAAAATGTAATGCGTACCTTCTGCATTTAGTTTGGCTGTCGTTTTCGCACCGAGCGCATCTGAGCCAGAGCCTGGCTCCGTTAATGCATAAGCAGCAATTTTCTCACCTGTCGCTAGCGCCGGTAAATATTTTTGTTTTTGCTCCTCTGTTCCGAACAAAACGATTGGAAGCGAGCCGATCCCAACGTGCGCACCGTGTGAAATCGAGAAGCCGCCCGCACGCGCCATTTTTTCAGCAATTAACGCCGAACTAATTTTATCTAAACTTAATCCACCGTATTCTTCTGGCACGTCCGCACCAAGCAATCCAAGCTCACCAGCTTGTTTTAAAAGAGCGACAGACCGATCAAACTCATGGTTTTCTAAATGTTCAAGTTGTGGCAATACTTCATTGACGACAAATTCTTCTGTCGTTTTCGCAATCATTTTTTGTTCGTCTGTAAAATCTTCTGGTGTAAACACTTGAGTTGGTGATACATCTTCAATTAAAAAGCTACCGCCTTGTGCAATTTGTAACGCTTTTTCCATTATTGGTTCCCCCTCTTATAATAATTCAAATACGCCAGCAGCACCCATACCGCCGCCGATACACATCGTGACAATACCAAATTGCTCGTTGCGACGACGCATTTCATATAAAAGTGTCAACGTCAACTTCGCTCCCGTACAACCGAGCGGATGACCAAGGGCGATCGCTCCTCCGTTTACGTTTACCTTTTCTTCATCTAATCCAAGTTCGCGAATGACTTGAATCGCTTGCGAAGCAAACGCTTCATTCAGTTCTATTAAGCCGATGTCAGAAAGTTCAAGCCCTGCAAGCTCAAGCGCTTTCGGAATCGCAGCAATCGGTCCGATACCCATCACTTCAGGTGGGACACCTGCAACAGCAAACGATCGGAATTTGCCAAGCGGTTGTAACCCGAGCGCCTTCGCTTTTTCGTGATCCATCACCATCACCGCTGCTGCTCCATCGCTCGTTTGTGAAGCGTTTCCTGCTGTGACCGTCCCGTTTACTGAAAACGCTGGGCGTAATTTCGCGAGCGTCTCCATATTTGTATCCGAGCGTACTCCTTCGTCTTGACTAAACGTCATCTTTTTCTCTACTAACTTATTATTTTCAATATGACGGACAGTCACGTCGACCGGCACAATTTCATCGACAAATTTTCCTTCAGCAATCGCTTTTGCTGCTTTTTGATGACTGCGAACAGCAAACGCATCTTGATCTTCGCGCGTCACCCCATATTTCATCGCTACTTGCTCGGCTGTATGTCCCATCGACATATAATACTCCGGTGCGTTTTCTGCTAGCTTTACGTTCGGTCGTACGACATGGCCCATCATTGGTACCATGCTCATCGACTCTACGCCACCAGCGATAACGGTATCTGCATGCCCAAGCATAATTCTCTCTGCAGCATAAGCGATCGCTTGCAATCCTGATGAACAATAACGATTAATTGTAATGGCTGGCACTGTATACGGCAAACCAGCTAACGCTCCAATGTTGCGCGCAATATTTAACCCTTGTTCCGCTTCTGGCATAGCGCAGCCGATAATGAGATCGTCAATGTTTCCTTCGTAATTTCCTGCTCGCTTTAACGTTTCTTTAACAACGATTGCCCCTAAATCATCCGGGCGGACGTTGGCTAACGTCCCTTTTTTTGCTTTGCCGACAGGCGTGCGCGCCCCGGCAACGATGACCGCTTCTTTCACGTCAATCCCCCCTTAGTTTCTTAACGGTTTTCCTTTAACAAGCATATGTTGCATGCGCGCTTGTGTTTTTGGCTCGCCGACAAGGCTTAAAAATGCTTCTCGCTCTAAATCGAGCAAATATTGTTCGTCCACTTCTGTTCCGTACGGTACACTTCCGCCAGCAATGACGTATGCAAGCTTTTTCGCAATTTTTAAATCATGCTCCGAAATATAGCCTGAATAATACATACCTTGAGCGCCAAGTAGTAACGTCGCATACCCTGTTTCCCCGACAACCGGAATTTTTTTACGCACCGGCGGTCTGTATCCGCTCTCATATAATGCCAATACCGTTTGTTTCGCATCATGAATGAGATGGTCACCGTTGATCGAAATGCTATCTTGTGCGTTTAAGAAATTCAATTCACGCGCTTCCGCTGCTGATGTCGACACTTTCGCCATCGCAATCGTTTCAAACACTTTATTAGCAACCTTTTGGAGATCAAATTCCACACCGTTTGGCATGCCGCTTAAGTGTTTTATATATAGTTCTTTATTTCCACCGCCGCCTGGAATGAGACCGACGCCAACTTCAACGAGCCCCATATATGTTTCCGCTGCAGCTTGAATGCGTGAAGCTGGCAAGCAAATTTCTGTTCCACCGCCTAACGTCATCGCAAATGGTGCGACAACGACCGGTTTAGTGCTATATTTAATATTCATCATCGCTTGTTGGAATTGACGAACGACCATCTCAATTTCGAAATAGTTGTCATCTTGCGCTTCCATTAAAATCATCGCAAGGTTCGCACCGACGCAAAAGTTTTTACCTTGGTTTCCGATGACGAGTCCTTTATAGTTGCGGTCAACTTCTTCTAACGCGTAGTTAATCATTTGGACGATGTCAAATCCAATGGCGTTGTTCGGTGAATGAAATTCGAGTAATGCTACATCGTCACCAAGGTCAATTAAACTTGCACCACTATTTTTCTTAATGACCCCTTTTTGTTCTTTTAAGCGCTGAATGTGAATGACTTTTTCATTTTCTTCAACCGGCTTATATTGTCCACGATCGTAGTACGATACGCGACCGTGCTCGTATTTATAAAACGCCTCATATCCGCTCGCAAGCATATCTTCAACCCACGATGGTACTTGACGACCTTCCGCTTTCATTTTTTCAACAGACTGCTTCACACCGATCGCATCCCATGTTTCAAAAGGACCGAGCTCCCAGCCAAAGCCCCATTTCATTGCACGGTCAATCGCTACGATGTCATCTGCGATTTCACCGAGCAACTGAGCGGAATATAATAACGTCGGGCTTAAAATATTCCACAGCAGTTGACCAGCGCGATCGTTCGCATATACAAGCGCTTTCAATTTATTCGCTGTTCCTTTTGCTTGTTTGCTCATCTCGATCGACGGTGCCTTTAGTTTTTTCGTCGGTTCATACTCGAGCGTTTCATAATTTAATTCAAAAATGTCCTTTCCTTTTTTATAGAAAAATCCTTGCCCTGACTTACTGCCAAGCCATCCTTTTTCAACCATCGTTTTCATAAAAGACGGAACAGTAAACGCTTCTTTTTCTTCGCCTTCTACTTTTTCGAATACGTTGTTAGCTACATGAATAAACGTGTCTAAACCGACGACATCGAGCGTGCGGAACGTCGCACTTTTCGGACGACCGATTAATGGGCCTGTCACAGAATCGACTTCGCCGACGCTATAGCCACCTTTCATCATTTCACGTACCGTCACAAGCAAACCGTACGTACCGATCCGATTGGCGATAAAATTTGGCGTATCTTTCGCAAGAACGACGCCTTTGCCAAGCACATTTTCACCAAATTGTTTCATAAACGTAACAACAGCTGGATCAGTGTGCTTTGTCGGAATGACTTCTAATAGTTTTAAATAGCGCGGTGGATTGAAAAAGTGCGTGCCTAAAAAGTGCTTTTTAAAATCGTCCGAGCGTCCTTCGGCCATCGCTTCGATGGAAATGCCGGACGTGTTTGAGCTGACGATACTTCCTTGCTTTCTGACTTCATCCACTTTTTCAAACACACTTTTTTTCACATCAAGCCGTTCAACAACGACTTCAATAATCCAATCGCATTCGGCTAAGCGATGAAAGTCATCTTCAAAGTTACCGACTTCGATCAATGCTAAGTTGTCTTTCGACATAAGTGGCGCTGGTTTTTGTTTCAATAAACGTTGAACCGCTTGATTGACGATGCGATTGCGCACTTGTTTATGTTCAAGCGTCCATCCTTTTGCTTGTTCTTCAGCTGTCAACTCTTTAGGTACAATATCTAACAACAATGTCGGAATGCCGACGTTCGCTAAATGCGCCGCAATTCCCGATCCCATAACTCCGGAACCGAGAACCGCTGCTTTTTTAATTCGCATGCTCGTTCCCCCTTATCCGAATTGAATGAATGATCATTCATTTTTCCTTTATCTTAAATATAAATTATATTTTAAATTTTCGCAACAAATAAATGTAGCGAATTTTGTCAACGATTTAGGACATGATACGAAAGGAGGTGATGTTTGCGATGAAAATGAAAAAACACCCGTCAAAAGCAGGTGTAAGTGCGGCAAGTGTTAAAGGAAATGCGGGGCCGACGGTGGAGCGTGATGGCGGCGGAAAGAAAACGAGCCAAAATCAACAATACGGAAAAGAAAATATGGGAAATGAATAAAGGTGGGACACCCCACCTTTATTTTTTGAATATACCTTTTAACACAAATGCCACGTTGGCTGGGCGTTCTGCTAAACGGCGCATAAAATAGCCGTACCAATCGGTTCCATATGGAACGTAGACGCGCATTGTGTATCCTTCACGTACTAATTGTTCTTGTCTCTCTGGACGAATGCCGTATAACATTTGGAATTCAAATTGATCGTTCGGGATGTTATATTCCTTCACGAGTTGTTTCGTGTATTCAATTATCTCATCATCGTGCGTAGCAACAGCTGTATAGTTTCCGTTTAATAGATGCATTTTAATAATTTTTTTGAAGTTTTCATCTACATCTTTTTTGTCTGGAAAAGCGACTTCCTGTGACTCTTTATACGCGCCTTTCACGAGACGTAAATTCGGATGATACGCATTTAAATCTTCGATGTCTTTTTCCGTACGGTACAAATATGCTTGCAATACCGTTCCAACATTGTCATACTCTTTCTTTAGCTGCTTAAATATATCGATCGTTTTTTGACAGCGCGAATAATCTTCCATATCAATGGTAACAAATACGCCATGTACTTTTGCTTCATCTAAAATGCGACGCATATTTTTCATCACAAGCTCATCGGAAATGTCTAATCCCATCGACGTCATTTTTAATGATAGTTGTGAATTTAGTTTATTTTCACCAATTGCACGAATCGCCTCAATTGAATGGTTCGCCATTTCATTCGCTTCTTGCTCGTTATCAACAAATTCACCTAAATAATCGATCGTAACCGCTAGCCCTTTACGATTGAGTTCTTTAATAACTTCCACTGCCCGTTCAATCGTTTCCCCCGCTACAAAACGCGATGCACCGAAACGAAGACCATACTGTTTCGCCAATTTTGTTAACGTTTTATTTTTTGACAAAAATAAGAAAAAGTCGCGCATCAATTGCTCCATCGTTGATTACCCCCTTTGCAAGCACATCCACCCGTATTGTAACACGTTTTCACTTGCTTGAATATGTTTTTGTCGAATAATCGTATTTTTTGTCTACATACGTATAACTATACAGCAAGTGGGCAATATACAGTCGAACATGATTTTATATGGAGGGATGATTATGCAACAGCAGATGAACATGCAACAACAGGCGATGATGGCTCAACCACCTGAAATGATTTCGACGAAAGACGCCCTTTATTTAACGGATGCGCTCTCATGGAATTTGATTGCGATGAAAAAAGCACATTTTTTCGCTTCTCAATGTCAAGATCAAGAAATTAAACAAGCGATTGATCGCGTTGGACAAATGCACCAGCGCCACTATCAACAGCTTTTACATCAATTGCAACCATCTGCCCACGTGCAATAAAGGAGGACATAACATGAAGGTGCAAAATCCTGAAACACAAATTCCAAAAACCCCACAAATGAACGATCGCGATTTTATTAATGATATGTTATCGACTGAAAAATATATGTCAGATGGTTATTGTACATTTTTAAATGAAGCAAGTCATCAACACTTGTATGATGAAATTTTGCATATATTCACCGAAACAAAAAACTGTCAACGTGAATTGTTCAACTTAATGTTTAAAAAAGGGTGGTATGCACTCGAACAAGCAGACCAGCAAAAATTACAACAATCGTATCAGCAATTTCAAGGATATGCGAGCCAATTCCCGTACAACAATATGATACAATAAGAAAAGCCGACTGCTGATGCAGTCGGTTTTTCTTATGATGAGCCCAACCATTGGACAAACGCCTTGCATATCGTGTTAATGTAATGATGAATTTGTGAGGAGGGAATGCTCAAATGTATGGTCGCAGACCGTTTTTCGGTTTTTTCGGTGCACCGTTTTTTGGGGGCTTTCTAGGTGGATTGCTCGGCAGCGCATTAACGCCTTATCCGTTTTATCCGCCACGCCCATATTATTACCCACCACGTCCATATCCGTTTTATCCATATGGTGGCGGATGGTATTATTAAACATAAAACGCTAGAGAGGCATTTACTCTCTAGCGTTTTCTCATTAGCGTATGGAGACGGTGGGAGTCGAACCCACGTCCAGAGATATCGCCACTTAAGCGTCTACGAGCGTAGTCGGTATATTTACGTTTCGCTGCATCTTCCGCCTACCGACAGGCATCCGAGCAGCTAGTCTGATTGTTCTCTTCCCGCGTCCTCAGACGGCGGACTTGGGCGTAGCCCACTTGTTATGAACCCCTAGGCCGCCACATGGGCGATGGCGGTAGGAGTTAGCCGCGTTAATTAAGCAGCTAAAGCGTAGTTTTCTTTGCCAGTTATCTTTAAGTGACGTTTTTACGAGGACGATCCCCTCGGCTCGCAGCTTAAGCTCGATCTACCCCTGTCGAATCCGTAACGTCCCCGTAGAGAAACGTACGAAATAGCTTAAGCTTCTATAACTGGCTGACACTTTTTATTATATCACATTTCATGTGCTTTGCAATTGTAACATACTGGGTTTATTTCTGCCGTTCGCGGAAAGCGCGTTCGACTTCACGCTGCGCTTCTTTCTTTTTCATATCTTCGCGCTTGTCGTACTTTTTCTTTCCTTTGCCGACGCCCAATAACAATTTTGCAAAGCCGTCTTTAATGTAAAGCTTTAACGGAACAAGCGTATAGCCTTGTTCTTTCGTATAACCGATGAGTTTATTGATTTCGCGGCGATGAAGCAATAATTTGCGAGTCCGCAACGGATCGTGATTGTAGCGATTGCCTTGTTCATACGGGCTAATATGCATATTATGTAAAAACACTTCGCCTTTTTCCACTTTTGCGAACGAATCTTTTAAGTTCACCTTACCTGCACGAATCGACTTAATTTCCGTTCCTTGCAATACAAGTCCCGCTTCATACGTCTCCTCAATAAAATAGTCGTGATGCGCTTTTTTATTTTGAGCGATCAGCTTTCCTTCCCCTTTTGGCATTCGTTTCCCTCCCTTCAGACAACGAATATTTTAACAAAAATGAGAAGAAAGGAAAAGCCTCATCGGTGGAGGCTTTCCTTATCGTTTTTTCTTTTTCTTCTTTTTCATGTTTGGGATGTCTTCGAAAAACTTCTTGCTTTTCTTCGTTTTTTTCGTTGGCCATTGTTCTTCTTTTTTCTTTTTCCGCTTTCCTTCAATAACGACAGGCGCCGCTTTTGGCTGTTTGTTTTTCCGCCCTTTCATGCCGACAATTTCAAAGTCAACGATCCGTTCCTCTTTATTGACGTTAATGACACGCACCGTAATTTGGTCGCCAATGCGATATACTTTCCCTGTTCGCTCACCAATCATCGCATAATGTTGCTCGTCATAATGATAGTAATCGTCCGTTAAATAGCTAACGTGCACGAGCCCTTCGACCGTATTTGGCAGTTCAACAAACAGCCCGAAATTTGTCACCGAACTAATAATGCCGTCAAACTCCATGCCAATTTTATCTTCCATAAATTCGGTTTTCTTCAAGTCATCTGTCTCGCGCTCTGCCTCGACCGCACGGCGTTCCATATTCGACGTATGCTCCGCAATTTCTGGCAACTTCTCCGCCCATTTTTGTTGCGTTTGTTCATCGATTTGCCCGTTAATTAAGTATGTGCGAATAAGGCGATGCACAATTAAGTCTGGGTAGCGACGAATCGGCGATGTGAAATGTGTATAAAATTCCGTTGATAATCCGTAGTGACCGAGGCTTTCAGCGTCATAGCGCGCTTGCTTCATCGACCGCAGCATGACGGTTGAAACGACCATTTCTTCTGGCTCACCACGTACCGCCTCTAGCACTTCTTGCAAGGCACGCGGATGAATTTGATTGCCCGTTCCTTTGACAATATAGCCGAAATTCGTAATAAACTCTAAAAAGCGTTGCAACTTCTCTGGCTTCGGATCTTCATGCACACGATAAATAAACGGCACGTTCATCCAATGGAAATGTTCCGCAATCGTTTCGTTCGCTGCTAGCATAAACTCTTCAATTAATCGTTCGGCAACAGAACGTTCACGCAACACGACGTCATACGGTTTTCCATTTTCATCAACGAGCACTTTCGCTTCTTTAAAGTCAAAATCAATGGCACCGCGCTTCATGCGTTTGTTGCGTAAAATATCGGCTAACTCTGCCATTAACTCAAACATCGGCACAAGCGGGGCATATTTTTCTCGTAGTGCCTCATCGTGATCAACGAGAATGCGGTTGACATCGGAATACGTCATTCGTTCGGTCGTGCGAATGACGCTTTGGAAAATTTCATGACTGACCACTTCGCCACGATCGTTAATTTCCATTTCGCACGATAACGTTAACCGATCGACTTTCGGATTTAATGAACAAATACCGTTTGATAACCGGTGCGGAATCATCGGGATGACACGGTCAACTAAATAAACGCTCGTTCCGCGTTCATATGCTTCGCGATCAATCGGTGACCCTTCCGTCACATAATGGCTGACATCGGCAATATGAACGCCAAGCTTATAGTTTCCGTTTGCTAATTTCGTCACTGTTACGGCATCGTCTAAATCTTTTGCGTCTTCACCATCGATCGTGACAATCATTTCATTGCGCAAATCACGCCGTCCCTTTATTTCTTCTTCAGAAATCGTGTCCGGAATGCTGTTCGCATGGGCAATGACGTCTTCCGGAAATTGCAACGGCAATCCATGTTTATGGATAATCGATAAAATATCGACCCCCGGATCGTTTTTATGACCTAAAATTTTAATAACTTCTCCCTCGGCACTAATCCGCCCTTCTGGATACGTCGTTAAACGAACGACAACTTTATGCCCTTCGACCGCACCGTTTGCGGCATGTTTTGGAATAAAAATGTCGTTGACGATTTTTTTATCGTCTGGAATAACAAAACCGAAGTTTTTGCTTTCTGTATACGTACCGACGACTTCTGTAATGCCCCGCTCAATAATGCGGACGATCGTCCCTTCTTGACGCGCCCCCGTTGCTTGTCCGTTGACACGCACAAGAACGGTGTCGCCATGCATCGCATTCTTCAATTCCGACGGTGGAATAAAAATATCATCAAGCGTCGGATCTTCTGGAATAACAAACGCAAATCCTTTCGCATGGCCGGTCACTTTGCCGCGAATTAAGTTCATTTTCTCCGGCAATCCATACCGATTGCTTCTCGTTCGGACGATTAGTCCTTCTTCTTCTAATGCGACAAGTGTTTTGACAAGTTCTTTAAATTCGGCTGCGTCTGTAATATGAAACGCTTCTTCTAGCTCTTGAACAGTCAGAGGTTTATACGCTTCATCGCGCATAAACGATAATAATTTTTCCTTCATTTACTTCCTCCTTTCGAGGATTACCAATCTAATGATTCTAAAAATGCATAAATGTCTTCATGAAGCTGTTCTTTTTCTTTATCAAGCGTAATGACGTGTCCTGACTCCTCATACCATTTTATTTGTTTTACGGGAGACTCGACGCCGTTATAAATAATATTTGCACTATCTGGGTTAATCATGTCATCATGACGCGCTTGTACAACAAAAACAGGTGCATAAATGAAATCTAAATGATCGCGTACTTCAGCAATGAGTTGTTGCAGTGCTTTCAATGTTTTCATCGGCGTTTTCGCAAACTCCGCCATTTCGCGCTCGATTTGCTCCTCGCTTTTTCCTTCTCGCTTTTTATATTCGCGAGCGTATGCTAAAACTCCTTCATACATCGTCTGTTCGCTTTTAATATACATCGGGGCACACATTGGTACGATGCCAACGACAGGAACAGTATAGCCAAGTTTTAACGAAAACACACCGCCAAGCGATAATCCAACAACAGCGATTTTTTCATGGGTTTGTTTTAAATATTCGTAAGCGTTTATCACATCTTGCCACCAATCTTCCGGGCCGGTATGCACAAGTTCTTCTGGTGGCACGCCATGTCCTTTATAAATCGGGGCATGACACGTATATCCTTTCGCTTGTAAAAAACGACCGAGCATGCGCACGTCGGCAGAGTTTCCTGTAAATCCGTGCAATAACAATACTGCCCGTTCACCTGCTTCAAACGTAAACGGTTGTGGTGCAACTAGCTTCACAACAATTCCTCCCTTCTCCATGAAAAAAGCGATCCGCATCGCTGGACCGCTGTTACAGTTCAAAATAAGTGACAGCTACTGTTAATACGAAAAACAACACGGCAAGAACAACAGTCACACGGTGCAACACCGCATCAATCCCGCGTGCTTTCTGTTTACCAAACAATTGTTCAGCCCCGCCTGTAATCGCACCCGAAAGCCCTGCGCTTCGACCGGATTGCAATAAAACAACCGCAATGATTCCAATGGAAACAATTACAAGTAGCGTAACAAGAAACGTATGCATACTTTACACCTCCAACGACGCACATCAATCACAATAGTTTTATTTTAGCATAACACTATTCATTTGTACAACGGACGAAAAGATCTGATGAAGATCTCCAATCGATGATCGAAGCCGTTGGCTACCATGACACTTCGCGGACGTTTACGGTGCGTACGTTGGTTGCCTTTTTTCTGTTGGCGTCACTTCACGAAAGGAAAAGTTTCCGTCATGGCACCGATGTGGCGAAGATGTACGGGTTGCCAACGTTTCATTACTCGACGGTTTCTAAGAAAGCGAAAGAAGTTCCGTACGACGTGATGAAGCGCTTATTTGCTTTGGTGGTTTCGAAATGCAATCGCCACACCCGCCGTTCGCTTCGCTTCCGAAAGCGTTGCGTGTAGTAGATTCCACGACTGTCACTAACACCTTTCTTCCTCCCCCTCTTCGATCGTGGCGTATTTTACTTGCCAGTTAGGAACAAAACAATGTCGTTCCAAGAAACGCCATCGCGTCGTGATCTTTCAGAATGCGAACAGGCATGACATCCGTGTCGTCACGAACGTCTTGGAAGCATCGGCAGAAAAGATTGCCGAAATGTATCAAGTGCGTTGGACGGTGGAAGTGTTTTTCCGTTGGCTGAAGCAATATCTAAACGTTCCGACCTTATTTGGCACGAACGAGCACGCGGTATACAACCAACTGTTTGCAGCATTTATCGCTTATGTGTTACTAAGATGGCTATATCCCCGAACGGAAAAACGGACAACCTCGTCTCTTTCCTTTCTTTCGTTTGTCCGTCGTTTTTTCTCTGGGCAACTTCCTCTCGAATGGAAATCCGAGATGGCAGCTGTCTTATTTGAGTATACTCACATTTCCGGGAGAAGTATGCCTAATTTTGGATAATCATCAGCCGTGCCTTAGTATGATTTAACGACTTCTAAAAGTAATTCCCGAACCCTTTCATGAACTTTTAATTCTTCAGAAAAATGGGAGGATTTTTCTAAATGTTTCCTTAAAGGTTCGTAATAAGGATACAAAGCAAAAAATCTTTATACAACAATTTTCTTTGATACCTAGGTATCTTCTTATGAGCCAGGACATAACTTAAACTTCCACTTATTAATGAACAAAGTAACTATTCAGCCACATCATAAAGTGAGCTGAATAGTTACATTATCAATGGTCTAACTAAAAAGACGACAACGCTATAATATAAAATAAGCGTGTCGTCAAATTTGTTCTATCGTACAGTTTGCTTTTGTTTTATCTTTTCAAACCAATCGTCTGCAACATCTAAATAGGGTAAGACATTCTTAGCTATTTCCATAAACTCTGCTTCTTCTAAGTTTTGTGTTTCGTTATCAAATCTAAACCAATCCTTATTGCCATTTTTATGTTCCAAGATTCTGAAGCGATTGTTTAAGTGAAAAGCATTTAACTTTTGAAATGGACGGATGAGATTATCAATCTTTACTTTTCCTTCTTCATTAACTTTCGCTACCCCAATCTCTATTAAAAATCCTCCCCCCCATTTATCAAATTGAAACGATAATAGATACCCCAGCTGCCCCCCTTGTTTCCTAAAATGAGGAAAGCTGCCCTTAAATCCCCTGCTTTTTAACTCTGGGACTACTATTTTCTTTAAAGCACTAATCATCTTATCTTTATTAGACATAAAATCGCTCCTTACTGGTTAAAAACTTTCACGGTGTATGCTATATGATATACCATGCTTCTTTAAAAGCTTTCTAAGACTTCTACTTGGATCTACTTTACCAGTTCTTGAACTTATATAGAAATTCCAGTGCACCCTTTTCACTTTCCTATTTTTTAATAACCATGCATCTTTTGCAACCTGTGCCCTTGTGAAAATAGAAGCTGAGACTCTTCCTACTTTAACTTCATGTAGTGTACCATTTTTTACAATATCCGCTCGTCTTTTTGTTTTGCCAATATTAAATATTCTTTGAATATGCACTGGTTTAGCTCCTAACCTTCTAGCAAGATATTTCTCAGCAGCTAATCCAGCTGACCTAGCTGCCTTTAATCTTCCTCCACCAACAAAACCGAACGCAGCGGAAAACGCAACGCCTTTCCATCCTTTTCCTGCCTTGTACGCCTTATACCCATCATACGCCGCCAATCCCGCATTAATCGCCATCCAAACAAAATGCCCATCCGGATCGACCATCATCACCGGATTGTTGTTCGCATATGTGTAGCCGTTTTGGGTTAGAATATCATCCGAATCTCCCGGATCAGGGTCCATGGACAAGAACACACCATGGGTCGGGTGGTAGTATCGGGCGATCAAATAGTATAGTCCCGTCTCTTCGTCATATTGATATCCCGCATAGCGATAAGGGTTTTCGTCTGCCATCTCACCGGATTTTGAAAGAAGCTGGCCCCATGTGTCGTACTCGTAACGAGCGACCACGTTTCCTTGCGCATCGGTTAACGCGATGACATCGCCATGCGCGTTGTAGTGGTAGAAGTACGTCGCCCCGCCTTTTTTCATTGCCAACAGCTGGCCGTTTTCTCCGTATACATACGATTGTACCACATTTCCGCTCGCGTCGGTTTCATATAAGACGTTGAGGCTGTCGCCTTGGTAGTGGTAGTTCGTTACCACGCCATTCACGGTCTTTTGAATGCGGCGACCGTCGTCGTCATATTTGTATGTGACAAACGGCGCGCTTTCTCCTTTTCGAGTGATAGCGACAAGCTGATCGGCTTCGTTCCATTCATATTGGTACTCACTGTCTTCGGTCCGGTTGCCGTTCGCATCGTACGTGATCGTTTCATCGCCGAAACGAACCAACTGATTCGCCGCATTATAATCGGCCGTCGTCGTCGTGGATGATCCCTCTTTCGTTTTCACGATTTTCGTCCGGTTCCCGAATCCATCGTACGTGTACTCGATCGTCGTTCCATCCGGCCATTGCTCTTCCACTAGTTGATCTAAGGCGTCATAACGATAGAGCGTCTTCGCGCCGGTCGGGATGGCGATTTCTGTCCGATTGCCGTTTTCGTCATAACGGTACGTTTCCGCCAATAACTCGGTTCCATCTGCCGTCCCCACTGACAGACTTTTCACCAAGCCGCGGTCATCATACGTGAAGGTGGCTCCCGCTCCGTTTCCAGTCGTAAATGTGCGAACGTGTCCTCTTTCGTCATAATCAAAGCGATACGTATACGTTCCGTCTTGGACGATGGTATTTTGGTCCAAGGCGTTGTATTGATAGGTGACGGTTTGGCTAAACGATCCATGCGAGAACAGGAACTGTTGTCATTGATCCGAGATCGTCGAATCAACTCTTTTCCACTTTTTCTAAATTATAAATTTCATTTTTAACAACAATGCGATTGTTTGCCACCCGCAGATTTCCTTTCTTAAGCTCGGTTTTGGAAAGCCTCTCCTAAAAAGAAAAAAACCTTAAGAGAGGCATATACTCTCCTAAGGCTAGGAAGCTAAAATACTGTAGATGAGCAAATTTACTAACATAAATTTACAACCAAACAAAAAAGAAGACATGAACCCGATTCCTTGGTTAGAATAGATGTGCCAACAAACCATTCACAAGGAGGTTCATGTCTCATGAATAGATTAGCACATCA
>NZ_FOJQ01000077.1 GCF_900111795.1 Anoxybacillus pushchinoensis
GGACGCAGAGTGCAACGAGATTTATACAGCGCATTTTTAATCATGAATGTGAAAGACAATCGAAAAGAAATAGATCGACAAAAATGTTTAGAGAGATGGGATCAATTTATTCGACTGCATGATGAAGAAATCAAACGACTTCATCTTCATTCATGTGTCGTAAGTAGTATGGGAATTTAAATGATAAAAAGCGTCTTGAACCGGGCGCACAGGGCGATAAGCACCAGTAAGGTGTTTGCCCATGAAAGTCTTGTGGAACAAGGGTGAGTTCTACACGCAGGTGTACGAGAAACCCTTTTGTACACAAGAACCCCGTGGCTTTAGCCATCGGGAGGTTCAGTATAACCAATTTATGATTGCGACAAGCAATTATCGTGCGAAAGCAGGAACAATTGGTGCAAAAGTACAACATTACGGCGAGTGGAAAGATCCGTATCCAAGAACGGTGCCTGAACTTGGCGACTCACCTACGAAACAAGATATCTTAGTTGCAGGAATGTTATCGAAAGAAAACTTGCTTGACTTGATTCAAAACTTCATTGTCTTTGAAGTTGATGGCGGTCGGGTCATTAAAAAGATTGCCCGCTATCAACAATTCCGTGCGGTCAATAAAGCGATTCAGCGCATTTTACATGCAAAAACACCAAAAGATCGCGGCGGGGTGATTTGGCATACGCAAGGTTCAGGAAAGTCTTTAACGATGTTATATTTAGCCGTAAAACTTAGAAGAATTAAAGAGTTACAAAATCCAACGATTGTCGTTGTGACCGACCGTAAAGATTTGGATGACCAAATTACAAAAACATTCCGTAAATGCGGCTTCCCGAATCCGCAACAAGCGGAAAGCGTCAAGGATTTGAAAAGGTTATTACAACAAGGCCCTGGTTCTACGATTATGACTCTTGTACAGAAGTTCCAACCAGATAAGGATCAAGACGAGTATCCAGAGCTTTCGAGGTCGGAAAATATTTTTGTGTTAGTCGATGAATCGCACCGCACACAATACAAAGGTCTAGCGATGAACATGCGGAAAGGCTTGCCGAATGCATGTTATATCGGTTTTACAGGAACGCCAATCGATAAAGAAGATAAAAGTACAACAAGAACGTTTGGCTCTTATATTGACAAATATACGATTGAACAAGCGGTCGATGATGGAGCAACCGTTCCGATTTTCTACGAAGCGCGAATGGTGAACCTTCATTTGCAAGGCGAGTCACTAGATCGCTTATTTGATCGTAAATTTAGCGACTATAGCGAAGAAGACCGTGAGCGTATTAAAAAGAAATATGCAAAGGAAGAAGCAATCTTAGCCGCTCCGAGCCGCATTGAGCAAATTGCTTTAGATATTGTAGAACACTTTGAAAATTATATCTTACCAAACGGTTTTAAAGCGCAAGTGGTGGCGGTGAACCGTGAAGCGGCGGCGATTTATAAACAAGAGCTAGATGAACTCATTAATGGAAAATATGAAACAGCATTAATTATTTCAACAGGTCCCGAAGATAAAAACAATGAATTATTAAAAGATTACTCACTGTCCCGTGAGGAAGAAAAGCAATTAATTGAACGATTCAAAAAGCCGTTTGAAGAAGACAAACTAGCGATTTTAATTGTTTGTGATAAGCTTCTCACAGGCTTTGACGCACCAATCGAACAAGTGATGTACTTAGATAAACCGTTAAAAGAGCATAACCTACTTCAGGCCATTGCTCGTACAAATCGAACATATGAAGGAAAAACGTATGGACTCATTGTAGACTACTTTGGTGTATCCAAATTCTTGGAGAAAGCCCTTGCGATTTTCTCTAAACAAGATATTCAAGGAGCGTTGTTGCCGATTGAAAGCGAGTTGCCAAAGTTAAAACAAGCCCATCGAAAAGCAATGAGCTTTTTCGACTATATTAACCGAAGCGATGCCGATGCGTGCGTTCAAGTATTAGAGCCTGAAGATGTGCGTCATGAGTTTGAAAAAGCGTTTAAAGAGTTTTCCAAACGAATGGATATGATTTTACCGAACCCTGAAGCTTCTCCATATGTAGAAGACTTAAAGTTTTTAGGTAAAGTGCGGCAAATGGCAAAAACGTTATATCGTGACGAGCAAATGGATATTTCCGAGTGTGGCGAGAAGGTCAAACAATTAATTGCAGAGCATTTATATGCTGAGTCTGTCGAAGTCATCCATGAACCAATTGATATTTTGTCCAGTAAGTTTGATGAGCGGTTAGAAAAAGCGCCATCGAAGGAAGCACAGGCGGCGGAAATGGAACATGCGATTCGCCATGAAATTAAAGTGAAGCTGGAAGAAAACCCTGTATACTACACGTCGTTAAGAGAAAAACTTGAACAATTAATCGAAGCAAGACGGAAAAAAATGATGGGTATCGCTGAATTGGTAGAAAAGCTACGCAGCATGGTCAACGATATGCGAAACGTCAACCAACAGGCACAAAACCTCGGCTTTACACGGGAACAATATCCATTTTACCAGCTGTTCCAACAGCTTCTTCCAGATGAAGAACATAAAGATGCGATCGATGCGTTGACACATCTCGTGACAGATATTATCGCCGAGGAAAGTCAAGTCATTGATTGGGTAAACAAAGAAGATGTAAAACGAGAAATGCGGAAGAAAATTAAAAAGCAGTTGCGGGCAAGTGTTATCCCTAAAGATCAGATAGAAAATGTAACGCAACAGATTATGTCATTAGCGATGGTTCATTATAAACGATAAACGTATGAAAGCCTCCTACCAATCTAGGGAGGCTTTCGTCATTTATAAAGTTAAGGTTGGGCCATTTACACGCAACCATTCTTTTCTTTGTTCATAGTCCGACATCACAGATTTAACAAAATGCCAAAAATCATTGGAGTGATTCGGATATTTAAGATGCGCTAATTCATGTACTAACAAATAATCGATAATCGGCACGGGTGCCATCATAATTCTCCAGTTTAAATATATGGCTCCTTCGTTTGTGCATGTTCCCCAGCGCATTTTTTGTTCTTTTAATTTAATTTTCGTAGGGGTTACTCCCATTTTAGGGCAATAAATTTTTAAACGTTCTTGTAGTTTCATTTCTCCGTACAGAATATACCAATCTTTGAACGCTTGTTGGAAAAATGAGATTCTTTCTTCTTCTGTTAAATGCGGTGGCACCGTGGCAATAAATTTCCCTTGTTTAAACATAAGAACCGGCTTTGTAACTTCCTCGCTTTTATATACTTTTAATCGATAGTTACGCCCTAAATAAGCAAATTTCTCTCCGCTTACAAACTCTTTCGGAGCAGGGCAATCAGAAATTTGATTTAACGCCTGCCATTTATCAATAATCCATGGAGCTTTTTTATAGAGGATAGAATGTAAAAGTGTAGGCTCTATCCCCTCAGGAGCTACGACCTTTACTCCCTCCAACCATTCAACCGATATCGTCACATCCCGCTTTTCTGGCTTATACTCTACTGCATAATCTATTGTTGTCTTGCCATATTGAAAGCTAGGCATAGAAATACTAACTCCTTCGTTCCTCTAATTGTCTTTCATTTTATCTTTGGGAAAGCAAAAGGTCAATTGCGAACGGTGCCAGGCACCGTTCGTAATAATTTTGGATAATCAACAGCCGTGATATTTTATATTATATTATTTGCTTTTAACCATTCTTCAAATAGCTTACTTCCGACTTCATAAGATAAATCATCTGCATCAACAGTAAAAATCTTGTAACCATATTTTTCATGGAAATCATACTTATCTAATATTTTTTTAACTAATGTAGTATCTTGTTCATTATCTAAAAAAACTACCCATTTATTTTCATTCTGAATTTTATATGCGACTGCTTCTAGATCAACATTGTTCTCATAATATCCTAAATGAAGATGCTGATTTGGATCAAATTTCACGTTTATTCACTCCCTATAATTAGCGAACGGTGCCAGGCACTGTTCGTAATTTTTTATCGTAACCATATTAGTTTGTAATCGCATATATGAAGGTACAGAATCTTGTTTATTTTATCCCTTCTTCTGCCTGCTTTACTTCCAACTTTTCATCCGAGTCAAGAAGTTATCGTTTATTCCACCAATTCCTCCATAAAAGTACAAAAAATCACTCTCCTGCGCGAAATAGGATGAATGAGTAACAGGAGAGTGATTGGAAACACATTTGAAATGAAAGTATATTTCGATTTTTTATCGGTGGTTAAAAAATAGGAAAATAGATTTTTGTTTTACTGTGAGATCGATTAGTTTTCCACTCATTTAACAAATCGTTTTCCAATGCTGTCTGCTGCTAAAATGGCGGCATAAACATCATCTGGCGTTACTTTAAACGGCATGTTGTGAATAGTTTCATTTTCAGCACAGGCCGCTTCAGCAACTTTTCGTATTTTGGCCTCAACATCTTCTTTAACTCCCATTTGTTCAAGAGTTACAGGAAGACCTAGTTCAATATTTAAACGGACCATTTTTTCAATTTCTTCCATAGGGCGGTTTTCAAGCACTAATTGGGAAAGTGTACCAAAGGCCACTTTTTCTCCATGATATAGATGGTGAACGTCCTCTAAAACAGTGAAGCCGTTATGAATCGCATGAGCAGCTGCGAGCCCACCGCTTTCAAAACCGATCCCACTTAAATACGTATTGGCTTCCACAACATTTTCAACAGCCTTTGTAACGGTTTTTCTTTGAACTGCGAGATATGCACTAACTCCTTCTTCAAAGAGGATTTTTTGACATAACTCAGCTAGTCCGATCGCTGATTTCGTTATATTTCCTCCAGCCATTGGAATTGCATTTGCTTCGTAACATGCTCTGGCTTCAACATATGTAGCTAAAGCATCCCCAATTCCAGCTGCAAGGAGTCTGGCAGGTGCATTTGCTACAATTTGTGTATCAACCAATACGATGTCAGGGTTTTTAGGGAGGACAAGATACTCCTCAAATACACCATCCTCTGTATAAATGACAGATAATGCACTACATGGTGCGTCTGTAGAAGCAATTGTAGGAACGACTACAGTCGGCAGATTCGTATAGTAACCCAATGCTTTAACGGTATCTAAAGTTTTTCCGCCTCCGACCCCAACAACAACATCAATCTTGTTTTCAATAACGATATTTTTGAGTCGATTAATTTCCTGTTTTGAACATTCTCCTCGAAAAGTTGCAAAGGTAATGGTGCTGTTGCTATTTGAGAAGCTTTCTTCAATGGTCGCTTTTGTAATTTTTTGAACAAACTCATCAGCAATAAACAAAAAGGAACTTCCTAAATGACCAATATGTTTGTGAATATTAATTAGTTCGCCTTTCCCTTGAATATATTTGTTCGGTGAAATCAAAATTCTTGCCATATTAAGCCCTCCATATTTTTTAGAATTTTGTGAATAGGCCTTACATTCTTATAATACCATTGTAAAAATGAAAAATCAATTAATATAGGAAACATTTCACAAATATGCAAGATTTTTTATGAATCGTTTGTGCCTGTCACCTGTCGAATCTGTATCGAATTGCACGTCAAATGGGGACAAGATGAGGTTGGTATTATGTCAAGAAAATAGACACGTAAAATCGAGAAAAATTTTAAAACCCTACTACCGCACTTCGTTTGGTGGCCTCTTGATAAGGAGAACGGTTTGGTAACCCCTTCCCCTGTTTAGTGCAAAATGAAAGTACAGAGTTCTGCAACAAAAAAGTGCAGAACTTCATGGCATAAAAAAAGGCTTTCCAGCTCCTAAAATTCCCTCTACTGTTAAGGTTGTGAAGAACAAAACAGTGGAGGTAAAGAAAGGATGCTAGCAATGCCTGAAATTCATCATATCAAACATTTGCGTGAAAAGAAAGGGTTATCGCTTTCCGAAATTGTCCGCAGGCACGCTAATGTCAATAAATACGGGAAAGTAACGGTGGATGGGGAGGCGTTTGAGGTTCATGGGATCCCGATTCCAAAACGTGTCCTTGTCAAAAAGGAATGGGATCGTTTCATGGTTTTGTCCCAGGAAGGGGAGGTGTACCTGGAAGCGCCAAGGCCGTACACGAAAAAGCAACGGGAGCTCCCTTGGAAGGACATTTTGGCGGAATGGGCGCAAAAGCCCCGAGTGGTGGAGTATTCACGGTTTCGAGTTTACTTGCCGGAGGCCATTAGGAAATACTTCATGGAACAACCGAAACAGACGGCATCACGCATTCGAGGAGTGCAGAAGCTGCTGGAGCGGTACACCGTCTATGAGATCGCCCAGTGGCTTGACAAGTATCAACGGTGGGATTTGACGCCCCATGAGATCGGGGTGTTGATGGAGGCGAAGCGTTCGGAGTATCCCGCGAAATGGGAAGAAGCCTATACCCCTTCCGTTTTAGTCGACTATGAAACCGATTTACATGTGTATGATCAACGTCTTTGTCCGTCAAGGGAAGGGGGAAGCCGGGCATGAAGATGGATTTAAAAGAGATTTGTAAAGCCCTGCATTTGGCGTACATCGCGGATCGATTCGAGGAGGTGGCCTACGAGACCAAGGAACAGTTTTTGCGTGATGTGTTGGCGTTGGAGCTGTCGTTCCGTCAGAAAGCAAAACAGGCTCGATTGATCAAGAAGGCGAAGTTCCGGGAGTGGAAATGGCTCAAAGATTACGAATGGTCGGATCAGATTCATTGGCCGACCACGACCTCGAAGGAAGAACTTTGCGACCTTCGCTTTTTGGAGCAAAAACAGAACGTCCTGCTTTTAGGTTCGCTGGGAACAGGAAAAACCCATCTCGCCACCGCATTAGGATTAAAAGCGTGTGAACGGGGCCATGAAGTTCGGTTTTTCCGTGTCGCCGATCTTGTCGCCCAGCTCGAAGAGGCGTTAAAAGACGGTACCCTCGGACGGCTCAAACGGCAAATCGACACATGCGAGCTGTTGCGAACTCGGCTATGTACCTTTTCAAAAGCAGGGATCGGAACTGCTGTTTCACATCATTGCCGATTGTTATGAACGAAAAAGTGTCATCGTGACATCGAATTTAGAGTTTGGACAGTGGAATCGAGTGTTTGGGGACAACCGCCTGACGGCAGCGCTGGTGGATCGTTTGGTCCATCACGCCCACATTCTCGCGTTTACGGGAGAGAGCTACCGCTTGCGGCACGCGCTTTCTGCCGTTCAGTCGCTCCCTTCTCGCTCGGTTGAAAGGTAAATTCATTGAGCCGGCAAGCCTATGTATTTTTTCTTGCAATTCTCTGCACTTTTTGCTTGCAAAAAACATGAGCGGTTATTTTCATGCTTGGGTGGCGAGTAAAAGCTTACTCATGGATGTTTTTTGATGATATTACTTAATTCCCATCCCAATTTTACTTAGTACTTTTCTACTTATGTTTTTCATAATTGTTGAAATATCCTATACACTCATTATCTTCCTATGCTTCAACAAAAGGGGATTTGTATTCTGGTTCAATATACAATGGTGTTTATATCGAACAGAATAAACAAAAATCTGTGTGTCGAAAGAAGAAAAAATATATAAATTGAAATAAAGGTTTTCTCCCGTTCCACGGCGAATAAATACAAAGAGAAAATAGGGGAACGGAGAGAAAATATGATGCCAAATCACAAAGACGAGATCGAAAAGTTGTCCACTGCCATGAAAGAAGCAAAAAGTAAACGAGCATATGAACGCTACCAAGCGATTTATCTTCATTTGCAGGGATATACCAAAGGAGAAATCGCAACGATTATTGGTCGATCCAAGAAAACTATTTATAACTATATTCATGCCTACGCCCAGCGCGGTCTTGATGGACTGGAGATGAAATACTCACCTGGCGCCCCACGTCGATT
>NZ_FOJQ01000082.1 GCF_900111795.1 Anoxybacillus pushchinoensis
ATATCGTCCTGACGATACGCTTCGATATGATCAAAATCCGTTTTTCCTGTGGCAAGCAAGCCGATCATCGAGCGAATGACGTCGCTATGGGAAATGTGCACATCTCGACGAACCGTTGGGAGCCGAAGGGCGTTTACTCGTTTATCCAGTTTCGTTTGGTGCAGTAAGTAGCCCACGAGAGCAAGCCCAGCACTTGGAGTAATCGCTTCATCTGTCAATACAAACCGAATCGGGAAATCTTTCATCACATTCACCTACTTGATGAAGAGTCGTCAACGTCGTTTTCCCTTATCGTATCAACGGTTTGCGACCATTGTAAAGATGTTTTGTCACGGATTTAGGTCATTACATTCTTTCACAAAAGAAGGAAAAAGGAATGTTACCGAAAAACGGGATTGTATTTAAAACAATCGTCACATCTGAATTTGGACGTGCAATCGCTCAGTCATTCGATATGGAAACGATGGATACGTTGACGGGGTTTAAGTTTATTGGTGAAAAAATTAAACAGTACGAACAAACAGGCGAGTATGTTTTTCAATTTGGTTACGAAGAAAGTTATGGCTATTTAATCGGCGACTTCGCCCGAGATAAAGATGCGATTCAAGCGGCTGTTTTAGCTGTTGAAGTATGCGCGTTTTATAAAAAGCAAGGTTTATCTTTATATGAAGCGCTTATGCAATTGTTTGAGCGATACGGATATTATCAAGAAGGACTTCGCTCATTAACGCTCAAAGGAAAAGAGGGAGCGGAGCGCATTGAATCGTTATTAGCTACGTTTCGCTCGGAGCCACCGACTATTGTTGCCAATCAGCGTATAGTCATTCGCGAAGACTATAAGACGAGCGAACGAGTGCATATGGAAACAGGAGAAAGAGAGAATATCGATTTGCCGAAGTCGAACGTATTAAAATACGTATTGGAGGACGGCTCGTGGTTTTGCGTGCGTCCGTCTGGAACGGAGCCAAAGATGAAGTTTTATTTTGGGGTGAAAGGACAAACATTGACGGAGGCGAAAACGAAGCTAGAACAGTTAGAAACGGCAGTCATGGAGCGTGTATATGCATTAACAGCTGATAAGGTGTAATACCTTATCGGTTGTTTTTTGTATAGGGTGAGGGTAACATAAAAGCGACAACATAGAAAGGATGTGTTCAACATGTTACAAGGGCAGGTTGCGATTGTGACGGGGGCGTCACGCGGCATCGGTTTGGCAATCGCACATGCGTTGGCTAAGCAAGGAATGAAACTTGTATTAATCGGGAGTTCATCCGATATTCACCGTGTTGGCGAACAATTGAAAGGGTCGAAAACATTTCAAGCGGACGTATGTAATGAACAACAAATGAACGAGGTCGTCGCGGAAACTGTTGCCACATTTGGCCGCATTGATTTGCTTGTAAACAATGCAGGCATTGGTGTATTTAAGCCTGTGGAAGAAACGACAGTCGAAGAGTGGAAACGTCTATTTGAAGTGAATGTACAAGGTGTGTTTATCGGGACGAAAGCTGTACTTCCACACATGAAAAAACAACGTTCCGGCACGATTATTACAATTTCATCCGATGTCGGCCGCTACACGATTGCAAATGGTTCGGCATATACTGCGACAAAATATGCTGTTCAAGGATTTTCAGGAAGTGTAGCACAAGAAGTGCGTTCATACGGCATTCGCGTTGGTACGATTAATCCAGGTATGGTCGATACATATTTCGCTCATTCGACTCAAGGCTTGCCTGAAAAAGCGGATTGGCTAAAAGGAGAAGACGTTGCACAGGCTGTCGTATATATGGCAAGCGCGCCAAAACATATGACGGTTGATGAAATTGTATTGCATCCGCTTATTCAAACATATCCAGTCGTATAAGGAAAGCGAAAGGAGTTTATCCCTTTCGCTTTAATCACCGTATTGCATCGTCCATGTCGGCTCTTGTTCGCATACGTCTAGCGCGTGATCGATATAGCGCAACAAGGCGTTCAATCGTTTTTGAACGACGGTGTAATCCTTTTCGAAGTTATATGCATGAAGAAACTGTTCAATTTTTTTCGAAAGCAAATCGTCTTTTGTGCGTACCATAAGAATAAGCAAGTGATCCCACTCAGATCGGTACGTATGGTAAAGCGCCTTATCATAATCGGCTGTATGCAACGCAAACCCTCCTTATCGTGAGGAGCTATATGTAGTTTATGAAAAGATGGCTTTTTTTTTTCGCTGTAAATGTTGTGTGATTTGGTAGAGGAGAGTTGGCATGGGGAAACACGTCGCATATTATGAATCACCGATCGGTTGGCTACAAATAACGGGAGCGAATGAAGGCATTGAACGCATTGATGTGGTAGAACGGTGTGGCGAGCAGAAGGAAAATGTACCAACTTGTTTCATGCGTTGTATCGAAGAACTTGAGCAATACTTTCAGAAAAAGCGCACATCTTTTTCCGTTCCGCTTCGGCTCATTGGTACCCCATTCCAAATGCGTGTATGGGAAGCATTACAGACGATTCCTTACGGACAAACGGTTTCGTATGCTCATATTGCCAAACAAATTGGAAACCCTAAAGCTGTTCGAGCGGTCGGAAATGCTGTCGGCAATAACCCGGTGACCATTATCGTTCCTTGTCACCGCGTTGTACGTACAGGTGGAAAGCTTGGTGGATATGCATGGGGAGTAGAGATGAAAACGTGGCTACTTAAACATGAAACGCGCTGAATGATCAGCGCGTTTGCCCTAACAACCATTTGGCGTATGGGGAGTTGGCAGGTAAAATGACGACTGTATCTTCGCCAATTGTTGTTTTGTACGACTCGAGCGTGCGATAAAAGGAATAAAATTCAGGATCTTTTGCGAATGTTTCGTTATAAATGCGCGCCGCTTCTTGTTCGCCCGATGCACGAATGCGCTCTGCATCGGCTTGCGCTTTCGCGAGCATCTCTTTTACTTCGCGGTCTGTTTGAGCGATAATACGTTGTTTTTGCGCATCTCCCATCGACAAATATTCTTGCGCTTTCGATTCGCGCTCGGAAATCATTCGTTTATACACAGATTGTTCGTTTTCTTCTGGCAAGTCAATGCGCTTCATTCGTACATCAACGACGCGAATACCATAACGATCTTGTTGTAAGAGCTCGTTCACTTTTGCTGTTACTTCATCGTTTAAGCTACCACGCGACGATTTCTCATCGTTAATAATTTCATCATAATTTAACCGTCCAAGTTCGGTACGAACGATCGAGAAAATAAATTCATCCATTTTCGATTCTGCATTCTCTAATGAGCGGGCATTTTGAATCATTTCTTTTGGATTTGTGATTTCCCAAATAGCATAATGATTGACAAGAATTCGTTTTTTATCTTTTGTATTAATTTCCGCTTCAGCAACGTCATAAAAAATTTGCGCTTTCGGTAGCGACGTGACGGTTTGAATGAACGGAATTTTAAATCGCAATCCCGGTGTTTGATCGATGCGAACGATTTCACCGAATTGGCGTACAACTTTATATTCATTTTCATGGACAATATATGCATTAGTTACAGCAATGATCAACAGAAGGAGACCAATGCCGCCGCTGATGATGAAACGAAACCATTTTGTTTTTGTTGGCGTTTTATCTTTAAACGAAATGACGTTTTGATCGTCTTGAAAGTTTGTCATTCGTTACCACTTCCTTTCTCTGCCTTTTTCTCTGTTGTTTGTTTTTCGAGCGGTTGAATTGGTAAATATTTTAGTGTATTTCCATCATCGTTCATAATATAAATGCGCGTGTATGGCAACACTTGTTCAAGCGTTTCGATCATTAGCCGTTGTTTTGTAATATCTTTTGCGTTTTTGTATTCTTCATATAAGGCGTTAAATTTTGCGACGTCTCCGCGTGCTTTTTCGATGCGTGCCACTTTATCTGCTTCTGCTTGAGAGATGAGTGCGTCTTTTTCCCCTTCGGCTTCTTTCGTCCGTTTGTTGCGGTATTTATTTGCTTCGTTAATTTTTGTGTTCATCGTTTCACGTGCATCAGTAACGTTTGTAAATGCTTTGCGCACTTCATCGTTTGGTAAATCGACGTCTTGTAGCTTGACAGCTAAAATGGAAATGCCAATATCGTACTTTTTCACTAATGCGGTGAGCAATTCGCGCACATCTGCCTCGATTTTTGCTTTGCCAGAGGTCAAGGCATCATCAATTTTTGAACTGCCGATGACGCTGCGCAAAGAAGCAGACGTTGCATTGTACAAAATTTGCTCTGGCTCGTATGAACGGTAAAGAAATTTTGCAGGATCAGTAATTTTCCATTGCACAACCATATCGGCAAGTACAATATTTTCATCACCTGTAATCATTTTCGTATCACTTTCATTTGAGGCGACAACCTTTCCGTTTTCTTCTTTGTACCCGAACTGCAAACTAAACGTTTCACGTGATAGTTTTTCTACTTTTTGAATAGGCCAAGGAAGTTTAAAATGTAGACCGGGTGTACTTACTTCTTCATCAATTTTACCGAATGTTAAAATAATCGCTTGTTCCGACTCATCAACGGTGTACCATGACGTCAAGGCAATGACGAGAAGAAAAATGCCTAAAATAGTACCGATGATGATGCCGATAAGAGGACGTTTCTCCATATAAACCCACCTTTCTTGTTATTTATATGTATGTACGGAAAAAAAAAGAAAAAAGTTTCAACAAAAAAGCTACTGATCCCTCAGTAGCTCATATATATTTTCGCTGTACGTTTCGTCCGTCGTATGTGAATAACGTCGTTTTGTTTTCGATGATCGTTTCGATGTGAACGGCACGCCCCCAAAGCTGATAAATGTATGGAAGCACTTTTTCTAAATATTTGACGTCAAGTTCAATTCCTTCGAACCAATGTTTTAAATACAACTCCCCGTTGCGCATGTAATCGCCATCGTTGACTGTAATGTATGGAAAGCCGCCGTTGACGCGCATGTTCACGAGCTGATCGCGCACATGTTCCCAATGTTTATCAACGATTTTATAGTCTTTTCCTTGCTTTTGGAATAAATACATATCTTCACGCATGACGAGTTCTTTTGTTAAATAGTTGCGTAAAAACGAAATGTCCGATTCTAGCTCGCGCACTTCAAATATTTTTGCTCGTCCTGAACCTGGCTTGACGCCAAGCTTTTTCATGTCTTCGGTCGGATTGTCCCACCGTTTTTCGATATCTTCAAAAATTTTTAGTCCTAAGTAATATGGATTAATGCCGGTGCGGGAAGGTTGAACAACCCCGGCGTTTAATTTAGCAAATTCAATCGCCTCGTCACTCGTTAAATCCATTTCTCGCAAAATACGTTGATGCCAATACGATGCCCAGCCTTCGTTCATAATTTTCGTTTCAAGCTGTGGCCAAAAATAAAGCATTTCTTCGCGCATCATTGTCAAAATGTCGCGCTGCCATTCGTCAAGTTCACGGCTATATTCTTCGATAAATAGCAACAAATCCTTTTCTGGATGTGGTGGAAACTTTTTTCGTTTTTTTCGAACGGGCTGTGTTTTTTTCTTTTCATCGAGCGACCATAAATCGTCATACGGGGACGGTTTGCGCGTTTCGTTCTCCTCTTCGTACACTTCCGTGTCGGCTAACGTCCATGCAAGCTTCGGGCGCAGGAGCGACGGATCAATATGTTCTTGAATAGCTAATACGGCATCTAAAAATTTTTCAACTTCTTGTTTTCCGTATTCGTGTTCGTAATGTTTAATTCTTTCCGCTGTCGCTGCCATGCTTTCAACCATATCCCGTTTCGTATTGCTGAAGCGAACGTTATTTTTAAAAAAGTCGCTATGGGCAAGGACATGCGCGACGATTAATTTATTTTGAATGAGTGTGTTCGTATTTAATAAAAATGCATAACACGGATCGGAGTTAATAACAAGTTCATAAATTTTACTTAATCCGAGGTCATAGTGAAGTTTCATTTTATGAAATTGTTTTCCAAAGCTCCAATGCGAAAAGCGTGTTGGCATTCCGTATGCTCCGAACGTGTAAATAATGTCAGCAGGACAAATTTCATAGCGCATTTCATAAAAATCAAGCCCAAACCCTTCAGCAATTTCTGTAATTTCCGCAATCGCTCTTTCTAACGCTTTTTGTTCATCTCGTTTCATCGCACTCCCTCCTTATGACAATGTATGAACGAGCGGATCATTTGATACGTCAGGAATGATTCATTGACTTTATATTTTCTTTCGTATATATTTAACTGTGTTAAATATTTATATCATTAAAAAAGGTGGGGTGTGTATGGAGCGGACGCCGTTTACTGTACTCGTTGAGAGATTAGAGCATGCATTTTCATTGGCCGTTCGTAAATTGGCCGCGGATTTAACAAAGGAGGAAATCGGCTTAACGAAACCGCAGTTTTTTATTTTAAATTTGCTTTCAAAGCGCGGGAAATGTACAGTAAGTGAATTAGCGGACGAAATGTTTGTGAAACCGAGCGCGATCACAACGATGATTGATCGCTTATATAAAAGCGGATTTGTGTTGCGAGAGCGAGATGAAGAAGATCGGCGTGTCGTGTATATTCAGCTGTCTGAAAAGGGAAGGCATATGCTTCAGCACGCACGGGCAGAGCGGAGAAAAATTATTGAGCGTTATTTAAGCCAATTACAGCTTGAAGAGCTTGAACAGTTTGTTCATATTATCGAAAAAATTGTTGCGACAAACGAAAAAGAGGAGAAGTGATTAAAAGTCAACTACCCACCACTTAAAGCCTAACGGCTTTTGAAGTGGGGGCTTGCCAAGCCCTAGTTGACTACCCTCAGCCATTCAATGGCTACGTTGGAGGGGTCATGACACTTACGGATGCTCCTCCAGTCCGTAACCCTGTCGCAGATGGTTAAAAGCTCTGATGGGTAGGAGCGGTGCTGTCTGCCAAACAAGTCCTTCCAACATTGGGGAGGAGGAACTCACTCCTGAAAGGAGGTACACGTCTTGTTCGTGTACATTATCAATAAGCATGGAAAACCACTCATGCCATGCTCACCAAGGAAAGCAAGACTTCTGTTAAAACAGAAGAAAGCAAAAGTAGTAAGAAGGACACCT
>NZ_FOJQ01000083.1 GCF_900111795.1 Anoxybacillus pushchinoensis
GGGAGGCCGGAAACTGACCCGACCGACCGGACAAGCGATTTTTCAATTGTTTTGGTATGTCAGAGTCGTCCTGTTGGAACTGCCGGATGGACGAATTCAACGCGCGTTAGGTCAACCGCTCACGTACGAGCAGCGAAGGATTCTGCAAGGATTAGGGATGGACGAGAGCATTTACGTCTAATGGGATAAAGAACGACCAAAGATGGTAAAAAAAGGATACCATCGCTTTTGGTGTTGGTTTAAAAGTTATTCTAAAAAACTGAATAAAAAATCCTTTTGTTCCGCCCTACCAAGGTGCGAAATATGAGTAAATATTAATATTTGTATGGCGATTACGGGGGAGGCGCAAGAAAGCCCCCGTCTTTAGACAAGGGGATGAATAGCGAATAGTGCCTGGCACTGTTCGCTATTTTAACAATTCAAAACAGCTTTAACTGCTCTGAAGCACGCATGAGCTCATGAAGTTTTGTGGAAATAGGGGGATTGCCGGTGTCTATCATCATCCGAATGTCACCCACATCTTTAACTGTGTAAAATTGTTTAGCAGGGATAAAGTATACTAATACTTTTTTGTTTAGCTTGGCAAGATTGATCATGTTGTTTAACGTTCCTTTACTTTGCCCGTTCCAAATCATAAAACCGTAGTCTGCATCCTTCGCCATCTCTATATCTTTGGCTGCGTAGTAATCAAATCCTTTTTTTGTTGGTTCAACATTCACCTTCTCTACTTCCCATTGTCCGATATTATTTCTTGCTCTTCCATTTGTTGCATAAACTTTAACATTTCGATAATTCACCGAATGTAAAAACTTTTGTACTTGCTTATCGACTCCATTTGCATCTCCGACCAAAACAGTGAAATTGTTGTTTATAATGTTGGACAATCTTTCTTTTACTTGTTTATTCAAAACAGATACTGCTCGTGGTCCCGCGACAAATACTTTCATTTCAATTCACCTTCTTGTTTTTGTTATTGTGAGGACGTATACATTTTTAACATTCTCATCTGTTTTTAACACTCTCACAGTTTCATGCAATGTTGCTCCGCTGGAGTATAAATCGTCTACAACTAATATATTGACCAATTTTAAAAATCTTTTTTTTCGCACAATCGACCCTGATATTTCTGATTTATCAAATTTATTTAGATTTTTGGCTTGAGCTGCATTTGTTTTTTCTAATATGTCATTATATGAAGGTACACGTAAATAGTCCGCAATCTGTTTGCTTAGTTCAAAAACAGGTTGAAATGTTCTGTTACGGTTAGATGGGGGTACTGGGAGAACTACGTCTACTTCCTTTATGGCATTCCAACGAGAAATAAATTGGGTGATCAGGCTTATTATTTCAGCTAACTTCTCCCTATCTTGATTATACTTAAATTGATACAATAACTCACCTAAATAACTTCTAGTTGTTTGAAAGCGATTGTGCCCCCATTCATCTATACCGATGAATTCGCTTGCAATTGAATGATAATCTAGGGCATACCCTTCTTTCCAAATACCAACCAACCGAATAGGGTTGATTTTGCGCAACAAGCTTCCCTCCCACTTTCTCGTTTTAAATATTTTTTCGACAATAGCTGTCAGATTCCTTGTACAATTTTGTGAAAATATGAAAAATAAAACCGGAATTTTTCTTAATGCTGTGGAAAAGTGTCAAGCTATAATTTGAATTTAGAAATAACAAAGAAGGAACACGATACTTACATAAACTGTTTTTAAACGTTGCTTAAATTTTCACTTCGCTGGCAATGATGTGTTCAGTAATTTCTATGTTTCTTCATTCGAGGAAATACAAAAATTGGATTATGAAATAGTGAACAATGAGATCGAAGCGTAAATGTTGCTGAAAAGGCGTTAGGAGATCATGGGTTTTGAGTTGTAAAAATTTCATTAAACCCAACGTCCACGGATGACATTATATCTCATATTTCACATTCTCTCGGCAAAAATCGAGAGGATTTTTTGTTCTGGTGTTGAACGAGTTTAGAAATTTTGAAATGATTGAAATACTAATTTTCACCAAAAACGCCCATGATAACGATCATCAGGCTTTGGAAAAATAGTATAAAAACCAAACGGCGTGATTTTGTTCATCCGCCGCTGCTCGGCGAAATACTTCTTTTATATACGAGCTGGTCGTGTAATCTGTAATTTCTAAATAAAAATCCACTGTTCGCTGTTCATCTTGCGAAGCAAATTCTAGCCCATTTACATAAACATCTGGGCATTCTTCAATAATCTTCGGTTGAGGACGTTTTCCGGTTAGACTGACGTAAATATACTCAAATTGTTGAAAATGTTTGATCTCATCCTGCCGAATTTCAAGAATTTATTTTCGCACGTTTTCTTTTGCTGCCAAATCAGCCAATTTGGCATAACAATGAATCGCACTATACTCTCCGTTAATGGCTTTTTCAAGGTCTTTAATGAACCTTGCATCGTTGTATAAATAAGAATCCATGATGAAAGCCCTCCCATTTTTTCTCATTCGTAATATCCTATGAGCCATTAACGGATGGGATGCATGTTCATAATTTATTATGGTAAATTCCCCTGCAATATGACAGGCTCATGCGAAAATCTTGTGCGCTGTCATGTGATCATTTTATTTTGTTTATTTTGTTGCTAGTTCTCTTTTTCTAACAAGGAGGCACCTTTTTGAATCGCTGCGTCGCCGAATTTTTTTCGGAGCTTCTCTACCGTTTTCCATAACGCTTCGGTTTTCGCTTCTTCCTCATAATGGAATAAGTCGAGCTGTTTGACGGCTTCTTTGCGATCAAAGACGTCAAGAGCGGTAATGCCAAGTAATCTGACTGGATCTCCGTTCCAATGTTTTTTCAATAAATACACCGCATAGCGAAAAATCTCTTCCGTGTCTTGAAACGGGTTGTCCCACGTTTTGCTGCGAGTGATCGTTTGGAAGTTGTGATAGCGAATCGTCAGTTGGATGGTTGTAGACACCACCCGCTTCTGTTTCATTCGTACGCTGACGGACTCCGCGAGTTCACGGAGTACTTGAAACAAAACATGTTCTTCTGTTACATCGTATGGAAGCGTTGTGGAGTTGCCGACTGATTTCCACTTCTCCCTCGCTTCTGGATCAACCGGACTACGATCAATGCCATTTGCCCGCTCTTTCAAACGAAGGCCATAAATGCCAAGCTTTTGTTGGAGTGCTGCTTCTTCGGCTTTTGCTAAGTCGCCAATGGTTGTAATCCCTATCGTATTTAGCTTTTCGGCGGTTTTGTCGCCTACTCCATGCATCTGCCCAACCGGCAGTGGCCATAATAGGCGTTGGAATGCATCTGCCCAACCGGCAGTGGCCATAATAGGCGTTGGACGTCGCGTTTGCGCAAGACAGTAATTCCGAGCGGCTTTTTCATTTCACTTGCCATTTTCGCTAAAAACTTGTTCGGCGCAATGCCGATGCTTACAGGGATGCCGATCGTTTCAAGCAATTCACGCTGAATTTGTTCGGCTAATGCAAGCGGATGCTGGGATGATGCCATTTCTGTGACATCTAAATAGCCTTCATCGATAGAAGCGCGCTCAAGAAGCGGAGAAATATGTTGTAAAAATGCGAACACTTGCTGGCTCATTTCGCGATAAAGCGAAAAATTCGGTTTCCGCACAACAAGGGATGGGCATTTTTTCTTCGCTTCCCATAGTGGCATAGTAGTATAGATGCCAAAGCGTTGCTTAGCAATATAATTAGCCGCTAGAACAATCCCTCTCCGTTCTTTCGGATCGCCCGCTACGACGACCGCTTCGTCTTTCAGCGACGGATCACGCGCCACCTCGCAGCTCGCGAAAAAAGAATTGCAGTCAATATGAAAAATAATACGTCCATGTTTTCCATTCGCCGCTTGCATACCTATTCCCCTTCTCTCGGCTTGTTTCTCTCTTTTATTTTACTTGATTCCCCATTTTTGTAATATGTTTCTTACTCAAGAAACCGAGCTTATTTAGTGGATCAACGCAAGAAAAGCTCCTGCGGAAGCAGAAAAGATGACGACAAGCCAAAGCAGGCACTTCCAGACGGTCAATAAACCAAAGGAAGCTAACGCAAGATAGAAATCAGCTGGAGTTTGAATCTTCTGTTCCCCTTCTTGAATTTAGTTGTGCCCAAGGCGATTCTTTATCCAATAATCCGCACGAGTTCTTGCGCACATTCATAATGATTTTTGGTCGCTTGGGCGATATGGTTCCCTGTTTCAATAATAGCGAGAGGAAGAACGAACGTTGCCTCTTGGCGCTCTTCTTCCATCAGCAAACCGTCCCACATGTTTATAGTCCCTTTTGTTTTCTTCGCCGCCGCACGTTTCTTTGCCAGGGACTTGCAGCCAGCAACACAAAAAAATCACCCACTTCCACTGACGTTATTCAGTAAGTGGGTGGAGTTCCATTCAAAACTTCCCCGATCTAAAAATTGAATATAAAAGCCAGCAAAACATTAAGGTAGCGACGAAAAAGCCAATTTCGATGGCCGGGATTTTCCACAATAATGTCGATTGTCTGCCCATCGACGAGCCAATGATGATGCCGACCATAATGATGCTGAAGGAAAGCAAAACGATGCTAAACGATAAGCGGTTACTGATTTGGTCTAATTTTCTTAATAGAAAATCCAAGTCAGGGATGCCGATCTCTAGGCGCACTTTCCCTTGTTTCATCAGCCTCGTTAATTCTTTTACATTTTTCGGGAGATCCACGAACAGTTCACCGTAATCGGAAAGGCGTTTCCATGCCATTTCCGCTACGTTTTTCGGACGCAGCCGTTCCTTTAGCAGTTGGCGACCAAACGGTTCGGCAATGTCGGTAATGCTAAAGTCGGGATCCAATTTTTCCACGACCCCTTCCATCGTCAGCAGCGCCTTCCCTAATAACGTTAAATCGCTCGGGATGCGGATCGAGTGGCGGAATGCAACGTGAAGCAAATCCTGAACCGCTTCGCCGAGGCTGACTTGGCTCAACGGGATATGATAATATTTTTCCCTTAATTTCTCGATATCTTCGCGCAGCTGGCTTACATCTACACCATCCGGCACCAAGCCCATATCCCCGATCGTTTTCATGATCCCATCGGTGCTTTGGCGCATCAAAGCGATCATGAAGGACGATAAATGATATTTCATTTCTGAAGTGATTCGTCCCACCATGCCGAAATCAATGAACGCAATCACGTTTCCTGGCAAGGCTAACACATTTCCCGGATGGGGATCGCCATGAAAAAAGCCTTTCATAAAAATTTGCTGGAACATTCCCTTTGCCAGCCGCTCCGCGAGAATTTTTAAGTTATAGCCGCGTTGCTTCAGCCGCTCAAGTTCCCCTAGTTTGACGCCTTCCACATATTCCATCGTCAGCACTTTTTTTGTTGAATAGTCCCAAAACACTTTTGGCACATAAATCGTCGGATCGCTTTGAAACTGTTTGGAAAATTTCTCGGCATTGCGCGCTTCCACGGTGTAATCGAGCTCTAGGCGAAGCGATTTCGATAGTTCGTCCAATATATCCCGCATCTGATATTGCGCCGCCCACGCCAAGCGGCGTTCCGCGAGCACGGTCAAATCTTGAAGAATTTCCAAATCCGTTTCCATGATTGATGCGATATGCGGACGCTGAATTTTCACCGCCACTTTTTCGCCGGAATGAAGGACCGCCCGATGAACTTGTCCGATCGAGGCAGCGGCAAGCGGAACTTCCTCAAAAGAATGGAAAATATGATCCAGTTCCTCCCCCAACTCCTCCTCGATAATGCGGCGAACATCGGTAAACGAAAAAGGAGGGACTTGATCTTGCAATTTTTCCAGTTCACGAATAATTTGTTCTGGAATTAAATCGGGGCGCGTACTGGCCAGCTGGCCTAGTTTCACGAAGGTTGGTCCTAATTCTTCAAGCACAAGGCGGATGCGCTCGCCAATCGTTTTTTCATTCCTCTCCTTTTTGTCCACACGCAGCCGTTGCGGAAGGGAAAGAAGCTGGGAAAAACCGATTTCTTCGACCACTATTTCAAAGCCATGGCGGAGCAAAGCGACAGCGATATCGCGATAACGGCTCATATGGCGCATTCTTTTTCCAATCATCCGTCCATCTCCTTTAATGGCCATATGGGCGGCCCCGTTTGATTACTGGTCTTCTTTTTCTTCTAAACGGCGGATTCGTTGCTCTAATTGTTGTAGCTCGTCTTTCGTTACTAAATCGAATTTATCGATCACTTGTTTGATCTGTTCGCGCACGATACGTTGCAATTCCGCTTTTCTTTCTTCTGTTTGCTGCTTCCACAGGTCGATAACATCCTTCGATTCTTCAAGCGACAATTCCCCTTTTTTCACCAATTCATCAATTAGCTTTTCTACCTGTTCTTTGCTCGCTAACGCCAATCCGAGTCCAAACGCTAGCCCTTTTTTAAGAATGCTCATAATGACTACGGCCTCCTTCAAGTTTTTATATCATGATATCACTTTCACAACTTTGTGTCGAGCTCTTTTTCCTTCAGGTTAATGAAGTTGTGTTCACTTTTAACTTCTAGCGCAATGTTTTACAATAACATTAGCAGCTTATTAAAATGGTCAGAGGGAAGGTTATGGATATCCGAATTCAATTGGAACAGGTACTTGCGGAATGTGAACGTTTAAGAAAAGAAAACGAAGATTTAACTGTAGATGAGCAAATTTACTAACATAAATTTACAACCAAAAAAAAAGAAGACATGAACCCGATTCCTTGGTTAGAATAGATGTGCCACAACTATCCACAAGGGGGTTCATGTCTCATGAATAGATTAGCACATCACCAAGGAATCCACAAGTTTTTGACGATGTTGGGGTTGGCACTTTATTTCTCAAAACCTGTCATGAAGCATCTCGTTCATATCGTGGATGCGATGATTACAAAGGGCTTTTCGGGAACGCTGACCGATCTACATCATGGGAGTTTTCATCCGAACCATCGCACGACACTGAGCCATTTTTTCACGAAAAGCCCATGGGAGGAAGAGACGCTGCTTCGCAAACTCCAGCAGTGGGTGCTTCATC
>NZ_FOJQ01000080.1 GCF_900111795.1 Anoxybacillus pushchinoensis
AATCGCCCTTCCTCCTTTCTTTTGTATATGATAGAATAAGAATGTGGAGAAAACCGTTGAATCAAGGCACTCCAATCCCCGTTACTCGATGTAGGGAGTTGGTTGCAGGAAACGTTGCAACCGTAAAACATCGAGCGTACATCCGTCTGTTGTGCGTGGAAGTCAAGTACTGCCTACAGACATGCCGAGCCACTCGGTAGCGATATAGGCATGACCTATGTCGTTGGGTAGTCGTCAACCTGCCCCTGATGTAACCCCAAGTCAAGGAAGGAGGACGAAGTCCGTTCGCACTTCTGGGGAGTTGCAAGCCCCCGCTTCAAGCGTTAGCTAAGTGGGGTAGTTGACAAGCCTCCTCCTTTCTTTGTCATCAGTCTAAAAAATTTTACCCCATTCATGTTACTAATAACCATGATATTTGATATTATTAAGCACATCATTCGCTTTAGCAAGTACACACTTTCATGTAACATAGTGTAAAAAAGTATACTAAAAAGGAATATAAAGAATTAAGTGAGGAGAGTCATCAATGTATATACGTAAAAAATGGGCAGCAGACCATTTATAAAGATGCTGCCCGTTTTTTGATGACTATATGCCTCTACAAGATTTAGTGCTCCAATAAACACACATTCTTTCCGCAAACAAACATAACGATATTGAAATAAAGGAAGATGAGAAGGCCGTTTTCGAGCTTTTAAAGGAGAGAGCGTTTTTTATTTGGTGGACTCATTGATTTTTACTTGGCCCTTCACGACCGTCTCCATATAATTTTTACCCCACTCATACATAGCATCGAGAATCGGCATTAAACTTTTTCCATGTTCAGTCAGTGAATATTCTACTTTTGGGGGAACTACTGGATAGACTTTGCGTTCAACAATAAGGTCTGCTTCCAGTTCTCGCAGCTGGTTAACAAGCATTCGTTGGGTGATCCCCGGCATGAGAGCCTTTAGCTCGCCGAACCGCTTCGTCCCACCTTTTCCTAGATGCCATAAAATAAGCATTTTCCATTTACCGCCAATAACAGCAAGTGTCAATTCTTTTTCACAGTTATACATTTTGCCACAAACATGTCCCATTTATTCCACCTCCATCTCTATTATAAACCAATAGTATACTTTTTATCACTATATGATAACAATGCATGTATTTACAAAACATTTCATTTACACCTATAACATCTAGTATTAAGGCGAACAGTGCCTGGCACTGTTCGCCAAAAACTCAAATAAATTGATGCTACTTTAACACATTTTGGAGGGTAGAAATGTTAATATAAAAGTAGAGGGTGTTTGTAGGAGGGATGGAAATGTCGGGAGAAACGTCACATGTAAATGTATTGAGTGAAGAAGAATCGAACGAAATGATTGAAAGAGCGAAAGAATTTTTTAGGAAAGAAATCGCTTCTAGCCATATACGTAATACAAAAAAGTTGAAGAAATTAAAGGAGTTCCATTTGAACCCGTTTTTAGACAAGTATAAAGCGAGATTTTTAACAGGGAATGACGATCCTGTTAGCATTGCAAAGGCGTTGGTGTATCCAAGAGTATTGGGGACATCTATTAACACAACGTTTGGGAATAAACTCCAAAAATTTTGTAGTGAAGTACTGGGGAGCTTTGCTTCTACTACAGCAGGGATAGACATTGAATTTATTGATAAAGTAGATGGAAGAAGAAAATATTGTCAAGTAAAAGCAGGACCCAACACCATTAATAAAGACGATGTAGAAACGATAAAGAATCATTTTGCAGGTGTTAAAAGGCTTGCGAGGACGAATAATCTTCATATTGGCTTCACTGATTTAGTCGTTGGTGTTCTTTATGGTACACCTGATCAGTTAAGCGGTCATTATCAAAAAATTAATCAAGAATATCCTGTCATTGTTGGACAAGAGTTTTGGTACAGAATTACGGGGATTGAAAACTTTTATCAAAGATTAACAGATGCGATAGGGGAAGTTGCAACAGAATTTGACTCTTCAAAGCTAATCGAAGAGATTATTGAACAGCTCGCAAAAGAGATCGAGGAAACGTTGAACGCCGATAGCTAGAAATATAAAGCAAAGGGGAATGCCTAGGCATTCCCCTTTTTGTTAATTTCGTTCAAAACTTTTACGATAGATAAACCTACAGCTTTAGCCATATGAACGGGAACAGCGTTACCAATCTGTTTATAAGCATTGTTCATCGAGCAATCAAATATCCAATCGTCAGGGAAACTTTGTATTCTTGCATATTCTCTGACAGTAAAAGGCCTTGTTTCTTCTGGATGGCATCTTTCCGTTTGTTTTTGGGCAGGAGAACATGTTAATGTTAGGCATGGTTCGTCCCATGACAATCTTCGCGCCATCCCGGTTCTTCCGCCACCTGAGTAGTAACTTTTTCCCATGTACTGTTTGGCGATTTCTTCTGGGAGATCTCTCCAATAACCGCCAGGGGGAACAAGTTCAAGAACTTTTCTCTTTTCTTCAGGGTATTTAGCGCCCTCGGATGGAGGAACATCTTGCAAGACATCCCTTAATGTCAGCGTATATCCATACGGTTTAGGAAAACGATAAGAAACGCTATATTTTTCAACTAAATCTTTTCTTATCCCTATAATGAATATTCGTTCTCTTTTTTGTGCTACATCATAGTCTAAAGCATTCAATACTTTCCATTGAACGTTGTAGCCTATTTCTTCAAAAACGGAGAGCATGGTTGCTAATGTTTTTCCGTTGTCGTGGTTGACAAGCCCCTTTACATTTTCGGCTAAAAACATTTTTGGTTGCAGTTCTTGCAGAATTTTTGCGTAATAGTAAAATAGCGTTCCTCTTGCATCATTTAGCCCTAGTTTTTTCCCTGCATAGCTAAAAGCCTGGCAAGGATACCCTCCAGATAATAGATCGATATCGTTTGGACAGTTATTGATAAAGTTTTTTATTCCATGCTCAGCCACTTCAATAATATCTTTTTCGATTACGTTCCAATGAGGTCGATTTTTTCTTAATGTTTGGCAAGCATATTTATCAATTTCTACTAGCCCCAAGGAGTGAAAACCTGCCATTTCAAGCCCAAGGGCTAACCCCCCAGCACCTGCAAATAATTCAACAGCTGTGTACTGTTTATCAGCAACGATATCTCTCACTTCTACACTATGAGAGCCTTCATAGTGAAAAACATTAACGGTATTTTCTGTTTCAACATCAGCTTTTGTATCTATATCTCCTAAATCAAGCTCCAGTTGCTCGGAATAAATGATATCTTCAATTTCTACTCCAAGTGTATGGCAAAGTTTTAAGGCATTTGACTTGATAGGATTGAAATTAGGGGAAAGGAGCATAGATAATTGATTTTTACTAATTCCCATCTTTTCCGCAAGTTCTTTTTGTGTAGAAATTCCTGATTTCGTCATATACTTCCTAACTTTTTCTTTACTAATGCTATACAAATTTATACCCCCATAAAAGTTAAAATATTTTTTTAACTGTTATGTGGTTATTATATATAATTAGAAGGTGACCGTCAATTAATGGTGCCAGGCACTGTTCGCTTGTTGTATCGTGTTTCATCTTCAATTTTTCACTATCGAATTAAACGAACAAAATTGACGTCATGCATTCCCACACAGCACGATGAAAGAAAATAGGATATACTAATACATACAACCATCATTTGAACGTTTCATAAGGGAGGAAGCACGTTGGACGCGAACTGGAATTTTGACAATAGCTATGCCCGCTTGCCTGAGCGGTTTTTTACGAAAATATATCCGACGCCTGTCAGTGACCCAAAGCTTGTCGTGCTTAACCGTTCGCTGGCAGGGGAACTTGGGCTATGTGCGGAGGCGCTAGCGAGCGAGGATGGGGTGGCGGTGTTTGCGGGAAATCGTGTGCCGGACGGGGCGGAGCCTTTGGCGCAGGCGTATGCCGGACATCAGTTCGGATATTTTAATATGCTTGGCGACGGGCGAGCGATTTTACTTGGTGAACATGTGACGCCAGACGGAGAACGGTTCGATATTCAGCTGAAAGGGTCGGGACGGACGCCGTATTCGCGCGGGGGAGATGGACGTGCAGCGCTCGGACCGATGCTTCGTGAGTATATCATTAGCGAGGCGATGCATGCGCTTCGTATTCCAACGACGCGCAGTTTAGCGGTCGTGACGACAGGGGAAGTTGTGATGCGAGAGACGGAACTTCCGGGAGCGATTTTGACGCGCGTGGCTGCGAGCCATGTACGTGTCGGGACGTTTCAATATGCGGCGCGTTTTTTATCTAAAGAGGAATTGCAAGCGTTAGCCGACTATGCGATCAAGCGACATTATCCGAACGGGGAACATGCGTCCAACCGCTATGTTTTTTTACTTGAAGAAGTGATGAAAAAGCAGGCGGCACTTGTGGCGAAATGGCAATTGGCCGGGTTTATTCATGGGGTGATGAACACCGATAATATGACGATTAGCGGAGAGACGATTGATTACGGACCGTGTGCGTTTATGGACGTATACGATCTGAAGACGGTGTTTAGTTCGATTGATACTCAAGGGCGGTATGCGTACGGAAATCAGCCATATATCGCTGGATGGAACATCGCCCGTTTTGCAGAAAGTGTACTACCGCTTTTACATGACGAAGAGGAAAAAGCGATTGAGCTTGCGCAAAAAGTCATTGAACAATTTCCAGCATTGTATGAAACGTATTGGCTAGAAGGGATGCGGGCAAAACTCGGGCTTTTTACGAAAGAGGAGGAAGACAAAAAGCTTATTGGGGAGTTGCTTCATCTTATGTATACTTATCGGGTTGACTATACGAATACGTTTCGCTCATTAACGTTAGACGAGTGGAATTTTTGCGAACAACAGTTTCGTGATTGGTATGCACGTTGGCAGGAAAGAATCGCCCGTCAAGGCGTAACAAAAGATGAAATGTATGAACGAATGCGGCAAAACAACCCGGCGATCATTCCGCGCAACTATCGGGTCGAAGAAGCGCTGACGGCGGCGGTTGAACGCGGGGATTATACGGTCATGGAGCAGTTGCTTCATGCGTTGCAACATCCGTATGCATACACGAAAGAACAAGAACAATATGCTATACCTCCTGAGCCGTCTGATCGGCCGTATCGGACGTTTTGTGGGACGTAAATAAGGAAGAGCTTCATGATCATCAAGTATTTTCCGTTGAAGTAAAATAAGAAGGCGCCCACAGACGCCTTCTTTATTAATCTACTTTTAAAACGACGCGGCCGTTAATTTCCCCTTTTAACATGCGATCAAATACGTCGTTAATGTTTTCAAGCGGCTGTACTTCGACATTTAAGACGTACTATATAAATACAACTGGAAGGTTTGACTTATGGCTGACGAAAAATACTGATTACTCCATAAAAGACGAAAACGTTAAAGTTCCAAATTGCATCTATATAGCACTTCACCGTATGAAATCGTTGGTTTTTCTACTTCTTTAATTTTTAATGGTTCTTTAAATTGTTCCACAACTGCAGCTTTCATGATTATAATCCTCCTTCTAGGCAAAAAAGGACTTTTTGATCTGTACATATGTAGTGTAGCGTACATTTAACTAATATCGCAAATAAAATGTTCAAAAAAATGAAAAATATTTTTTGATAAAAAGTTAAAAACTTGGTTCGGGAGTTGACATCATATAAAGTTTCCGTTTTAGTCATATAGTGAAGAAATCATGTCCGCAGCTACATCGTTAGCTGAAATGGCCGAGAAATTAAGAAGTGAAGTGGCGAAGTTTAGAGTGTAGTATGAGTTATGAGGTTAGGAAAGAAGGTGTTCCGACATTCGGACACCTTCTTCGTCTCTTAAGATTTACTCTTTTTACTTTGGCGAATGCCAGCTGCTTCGGCGCGTGCTTGCGCCTCTAAATCTTCATGATCAGCAAATTCGGCAGAAAACTCGACATCATAACCGTCTGATTTCATTGTTTTCGGCACTTGTGGCATCGTCGCCTTGTTTTTATCGCGCGCCTTTTGACCGCGTGAACGTCCCATGTGAATTGCCTCCTCGTTATTTTTTCGCTACTAGCATGTGACGAATAGAGAAAAAAATGAATGGAGAATGTTGTTAATGGCGTGCGTGCTTGGCGGTGAATCCTCCAGCTTGATCGGCACGCTTAAAGTCGCGGGCATAGGTCACTTCTTGTGCTCTCGAGAGCGTACTTTTTGTTTTATCGCGTTTCTTTTTGTCAGACATATGTATCCCTCGCTTTTTTCAAATGTAGCGTTAACATTATGTAACATTATGAACAGAAAAATAAAAAATTATCCAAATAAAAAAACCTGTTCACATCGAACAGGTTACGCTTCTTTTAATTGTTGTTCATCATCGACTTTTTGCTGGCGCATCGCATATAACGTATAGTTATCCTTTGAAATTTCGTATAGGTTGTATATGTCTTCACCTTGATTAATTTCTTCCCATAACCGTTTTCTCGTTTCATTAGCAAGGGTGACGTAAGGAAGTTTTTCAGCAGCTTTTGTGGAGCGGACGTTGACTTTGCGAATGCGCATGAAGATCGTATTGATGGAACGCTCATAAAACAGTTCGTTAAAGAAGGCATCTTTAGCAAGTTGGTTATACCCTTTCCCATGATACGGTTTTCCGAGCCATGTGCCTAAAAAGCCAGCGCCATCTTCAATGTCAAATAAATTAATCGTTCCAATCGGATTGCCCCACTCATCTAAAATGGTGCGTGAGATCAGTTCCCCCCGTTCTTCCGCTTCAATTGTTTGCTTTGTGATGAACAAAAATTCTTCATATGAATATGCTTTATGGCGCACGAAAGGGAAGACGTCTGGGTGCACCATAAGCTCGTATAACGCTTGACAATCTTGCAGTTCGCGTTTTTTTAACATCGAATCTCCCTCCATTCACGAGGGCAGTCGACCGTAGGGAACGAGCCACCCTCGAAATTTTTTAATTTATGCAAATCAAAAAATTTCGGGGTGGGAATCGAACCCACTAGAACCAGCACATTGCTGGTGGCGCACCATTTGCCTTCCCTTACTATCGCATACATATATAGTTTTTTGTATATAACCTTTTATATCATACTTGAAATGATGTGAAAAATAAATACCTGAATCCGTGATGGTTGGAAATCAACTTTGATTTTGGTGTTAGTTCTATGGATATATGATCCATACATCCCTTTTTTTGATGATTCCCTGC
>NZ_FOJQ01000066.1 GCF_900111795.1 Anoxybacillus pushchinoensis
CATTCAGACGGTGATCACGATGGCAGGACGACTCGTTCGCCGATCACGACAGATCTGGATGAAACTAACGCGAAGGAGTGGGTACAGTATACTCCTACTGAATGTGTATCAAAAATGGAAAGAGGCAAGATAACAAACAGATGTTCGGGTACTCATATCCATCACTCCCCCCTGTACTTTTTTTGTCTCTTTTTTGGTTTGTATCTCCATAAAAGAGGATTTATCCCGTTTTCAAACATGAAAGTGGTGCAGGGAATCATCAAAAAAAGGGATGTATGGATCATATATCCATAGAACTAACACCAAAATCAAAGTTGATTTCCAACCATCACGGATTCAGGTACATATTTATTGTAGTATATATAGACTGCTTGGGCAACGAACAAGTGTAAAATGGATAATATGATGAAAGAGGGGTCCTAAGTGGACACCCTCTTTTCGTTTAATAAATTGGCGTATTGTCTTTCGATATGTTTTCTAAAATGTCTTTCACACGCGCTAAGAAGCGACCGCAAATTAAGCCGTCTAGGACGCGATGGTCAAGCGACAAGCACAAGTTGACCATGTCGCGAATCGCGATCATGCCGTCTTTCACGACAGGACGTTTGACGATCGATTCGACTTGCAAAATCGCTGCTTGCGGATAGTTAATAATGCCCATCGATTGCACCGATCCGAAAGAGCCAGTGTTATTGACGGTGAATGTACCGCCCTGCATATCTTCTGAACGAAGTTTGCCCGCGCGCACTTTTGCTGCTAATTCCGCGATTTCACGCGCAATGCCTTTAATCGATTTTTCGTCCGCATGTTTAATGACCGGAACGAATAATGCGTCGTCTGTCGCTACCGCAATCGAAATGTTAATGTCTTTTTTCTGCACAATTTTGTCGCCCGCCCACATCGAATTGATTTGCGGGAATTCTTTTAGTGCTTGAGCAACCACTTTGACAAAGAACGCAAAGTATGTTAAGTTAAAGCCTTCGCGCTTTTTAAATTCATCTTTAATGGAATCGCGGTAAGCGACTAAGTTTGTGACATCGACTTCGACCATCGTCCACGCATGCGGTGCTTCATGTTTACTACGAAGCATATTTGTCGCGATTGCTTTTCGGACTGGTGTGACAGGGATTTCGATGTCGCCCGCTTGCACAGGAACGTTCGGTGCTTGTTGTTTTGGTGCCCCTGCTTTTGGTGCGATTTCCTGTTTCGGTACTTCTGCTTGTTGGACCGGCTCGGCGACTTGCTTTGGCGCATCCGCTTTTGGCACGTTACTAGACTCAATGAATTTGAGTAAATCTTTGCGCGTAATGCGACCGCCCATACCTGTTCCTGTCACTTGTGTTAAATCGATGTTATGTTCTTGCGCTAGACGAAGAACAGCTGGCGAATAGCGTCCGCGCTCACCGCCTTGCTTTTTCATCGGTTGTTTATTCGCTTGTTCATTCGTCGGCGGCAATTCGTTTTCCACGCTCATTTGCTTTTCTTCTACTTGTTCTTCTCCTTCGACTTCAATCGTACAAATGACAGCACCAACAGGCAATGTTTCCCCTTCTTTTGCGATAATTTCTTTAATAACACCAGCAAATGAAGATGGGATTTCCGCGTTTACTTTATCTGTCATCACTTCGGCAAGTGGGTCGTATTTATTGACGCGATCGCCAACCGATACGAGCCATTGACTAATCGTTCCTTCCGTTACACTTTCACCAAGCTGTGGCATCGTGATTTTCTCAATCGCCATCGTGACTCCTCCTTAAAACTGCGCCAATTCGCGCATTGCCTTTTCGACTTTATCCGGATTGACCATAAAGAATTTTTCCATCGTTGGCGCATATGGCATAGCCGGAACATCTGGACCAGCAAGTCGCATAATTGGAGCATCTAAATCAAATAAACAATGTTCTGCAATAATGGCAGCGACTTCGCTCATGACGCTTCCTTCTTTATTGTCTTCTGTCACAAGCAGTACTTTTCCTGTTTTGCTTGCTGCTTCAATGATCGCTTCTTTATCAAGCGGATACACAGTACGTAAATCTAAAATGTGAGCAGAAATGCCTTCTTGCGCTAATTTTTCAGCAGCTTGTAATGCGAAATGAACACATAAACCGTACGTAATGACTGTGATGTCTTCTCCTTCACGTTTGACATCCGCTTTACCAATCGGAAGCACATAGTCGTCTGTTGGAACTTCCCCTTTAATGAGACGATATGCGCGCTTATGCTCAAAAAACAGCACCGGATCTTCATCGCGAATGGCCGCTTTTAATAATCCTTTCACATCGTGCGGTGTAGACGGCATGACGATTTTTAATCCCGGTTGATTCGCAAAAATCGCTTCAACAGATTGAGAATGGTATAACGCCCCGTGAACGCCACCGCCGTACGGCGCACGAATGACAATCGGACAATTCCAATCGTTATTTGAACGATAACGAATGCGCGCCGCTTCCGAAATGATTTGGTTTACAGCCGGCATGATAAAATCGGCAAATTGAATTTCAGCAATTGGACGTAATCCGTACATAGCTGCGCCAATGCCGACACCAACGATTGCAGATTCCGCAAGCGGCGTATCGATGACACGCTCTTCGCCAAATTGATCATACAGTCCTTGCGTCGCTTTAAATACGCCACCTTTTTTTCCGACATCTTCCCCAAGTACGAATACGCGTGGGTCACGTTCCATTTCTTCGCGAATCGCCATCGTAACGGCATCGATATATGAAATGACAGGCATGTTTATTCCTCCTCTGCGTATACGTGTTTCAACGCATGCTCTGGTTGTGCATATGGTGCTTTTTCCGCATAGTCCGTCGCTTCGTTCACTTGTTTCATGACGCGATCGAGAATTTCTTTTTCCAACTCATCTGTTAATACGCCTACTTCTTTTAAGTAGTTCGCAAATAAGTAAATTGGATCTTTTGCTTTCGCTTCAGCAATTTCTTCTGGCGTACGATACGCGCGATCATCATCGTCTGATGAATGAGCGGTTAGACGATAAGCGACCGTTTCAATTAACGTTGGCCCTTCGCCGCGCCGCGCACGATCGGCTGCTTCTTTCACGACGCGATACACTTCAAGCGGATCTGTACCATCCACTGTATACCCTGGCATGCCATAGCCGATGGCACGATCTGACACTTTTTCGCATGCTAATTGTTTTTCAATTGGAACAGAGATCGCATATTTATTGTTTTCGCACATAAAAATGACCGGCAGCTTATGAACGCCTGCAAAGTTAGCCCCTTCATGGAAGTCACCTTGGTTCGAAGACCCTTCCCCAAATGTAACGAACGATACGAAATCTTTTTTCTCCATTTTCGCTGCTAAAGCGATCCCAACAGCATGTGGTACTTGTGTTGTAACTGGAGAAGAACCAGTGACAATTCGATTTTTCTTCTTCCCGAAATGCCCAGGCATTTGACGTCCGCCAGAGTTTGGATCTTCCGCTTTTGCAAATGCCGAAAGCATCAATTCAGTCGGTGTCATACCGAACGTTAAGACGACGCCCATGTCGCGGTAATATGGCAATACGTAGTCTTTCGTGCGATCTAAAGCAAACGCTGCTCCTACTTGCGCTGCTTCTTGCCCTTGACAAGAAATGACAAATGGAATTTTACCTGCGCGGTTTAATAGCCACATCCGTTCGTCAATTTTACGCGCTAATACCATTGTTTCATACATTTGCAAAACGGTTTCATCGCTTAAACCGAGTTGTTTATGACGATTTTCCGCCATCATTCATTCCTCCTTTAAAAATGAATCGCTTTTCCGTCGACAGCCAGCGCTGCTTCCATCATCGCTTCTGACAGCGTCGGATGCGGATGAATCGTGTGGGCAATTTCCCACGGTGTTGCATCAAGCACGCGCGCTAATCCAGCTTCGGAAATCATATCTGTGACGTGCGAACCAACCATATGCACACCTAACAGATCGTCTGTTTTTGCATCAGCGATGATTTTTACAAATCCGTCAGCTTCCCCATATACGAGCGCTTTTCCGATCGCTTTAAATGGGAATTTGCCAACTTTCACATCGTATCCTTTCGCTTTCGCCTCTTCTTCTGTTAAACCAACACTCGCTGCTTCCGGACGGCTGTAAATGCATTTTGGTACCATCTCATAATTGAGCGGATGAACGGTATGTCCAGCAAGGTGTTCGACCGCGATGATTCCTTCATGTGAAGCGACATGAGCAAGCTGCAATCCTCCAATTACATCGCCAATCGCATAAATATGTTTCTCTTTCGTTTGATAATACTCGTTCGTTTGAATAAATCCTTTTTCGATGACAATATCAGTATTTTCTAATCCAATGCCTTCAACGTTCGCTTGACGTCCGACAGAAACGAGTATTTTTTCAGCTGTGAACGTTTCATTTTTTCCGTTTATTTCGGCTTGAATAGTTACACCATGTTCAACAACGAGTGTGTCAGGCAATACTTTCGCTTTTGTAACAATGCGTACACCACGTTGTTTTAATATTTTTTCAATTTCTTTGGAGACATCGCGATCTTCTGTTGGCAAAATACGATCTGCGTATTCGACGACCGTTACATCGACACCAAAGTCGTTCAACATCGACGCCCATTCAATTCCGATTACACCACCACCAACGATAATGATAGAAGATGGCAACGTCTCCATACGCAATGCTTCATCTGACGTCATAACGAATTGACCGTCAACGGTTAAGCCAGGCAACGTACGTGGACGGGAACCTGTTGCAATAACAACATACTTCGGCACAAGCATTTCATTTTCCGTTCCATCATTCATCTCAACTGAAATCGTTCCTGGCATCGGTGAAAAAATCGATGGGCCTAAAATGCGTCCTGTCCCTTCATACACATCGATTTTCCCTTTTTTCATCAACATGTGAATGCCTTTATGCAACTGCTCAATGATCGCTTGCTTGCGCGCTTGCACTTTAGCAAAATCTAAACGCACCTCGCTAGCAAGTACACCAAACGTTTCGCTTTCTTTCGTCTGGGCATATACTTCCGCACTTCGTAATAATGCTTTGCTTGGAATACATCCGGCATGCAAACACGTTCCTCCAAGTTTTCCTTTTTCGACAACTGCTGTTTTTAAACCGAGTTGGGCAGCGCGAATCGCAGCGACATATCCGCCCGTTCCGCCCCCAAGTATGACTACATCGTATTCTTTTGCCATCGTTTCATCCCCTTAAACCGTTGTTTTGACCGCTTGTGGATATTGTTTCGCTTCTTCTTCTCCGCGCAATACGCGAAGTGCCCCTTCAGCAAGCGCCTGCAGTTCATTCTCTCCTGGTTGCACGATAACATCGGCAATCCATTGTACGCGATCCGCAATTTCTTTCACAAACTGTTTTCCGTATGCTAAACCGCCCGTTAAAATAATGGCATCAACTTTTCCTGATAATACTGCGCTTGCAGCTCCAATTTCTTTCGCTACTTGATACGCCATCGCACTGTAAATGAGCTTCGCCTTTTCGTCGCCATTTTCAATCATTTTTTCGACTTTCACCGCATCGTTCGTCCCTAAATAGCCAACGAGCCCCCCGCCACCAACGAGCATGCGCATAATTTCCTCACGATAATATTCACCAGAGAAACAGAGAGAAACGAGATCACCCGCTGGCACAGTACCGGCACGTTCAGGGCTAAACGGCCCTTCTCCATCTAGTCCGTTGTTTACATCAACGACACGTCCTTGTTTATGTGCACCAACTGTAATACCCCCGCCCATATGCGCGACGATGAAATTGACTTCCTCATATGTTTTTCCCATTTGTTTGGCGACGCGGCGAGCGACAGCTTTTTGATTGAGTGCATGAAAAATGCTGCGGCGTTCAATAAGTGAAAAACCAGAAATGCGGGCAATTGGATCAAGCTCATCGACGACGACCGGGTCAACAATAAATGCCGGTATATTTAATGCTGAAGCAATTTCGTGCGCTAAAATACCGCCAAGATTGGAAGCGTGCTGGCCTGAGTATCCGCGCTTTAAATCTTGCAGCATCGCCTCATTTACGGCGTACGTCCCACCTTCAATCGGACGGAGCAAGCCACCACGCCCACATACCGCATCAAGTTTCGAAATGTTGATCCCTTCATGATCGAGCGTTTCTAAAATCATCTGTTTTCGGAATTCATATTGGTCGATAATTTTTTTATACGCTCGCAACGCTTCCGTATCATGTCGAATCGTTTTCTCTAAAATGGAGCGCTCGTTATCAAAGACGCCGATTTTCGTTGACGTCGATCCTGGATTAATGACTAAGATGCGAAATGAATGTTCTTGCAATGTTTGACCCTCCATTTTTATCATCGACGAAGCGAGAACGATCCGTCCTCGCTTCGCTACGTGTTTTTAGCGCGTGCGGCGACGGCTTAAAATGTGCTGACCGTTTTGTAAAAATTGGCTGCGTGATTGACGCATTTTTGCAATACGCTCCTCAGCTAAACGATCAGCGGCTTGATATGTCGGAATGCCGTCACGCTTCGCAATTTCAATGACTTTTTCGATGTTGTTGTAAATTTGTTCAACTTTTTTCATTGCGCGTTCGCGGTTATATCCGTATAACTCATCTGCTACGTTAATGACACCGCCAGCATTAATGACATAATCCGGCGCGTAAACGATGCCCATTTCATGAATGATGTCTCCATGTCTTGCTTCGCGTAATTGGTTGTTCGCAGCGCCAGCAATCACTTTTGCCTTTAATTGTGGAATCGTTTGATCGTTAATGATTCCTCCGAGCGCACACGGAGCGAAAATGTCGCAATCTACCCCGTAAATGTCGTTCGGGTCTACTGCTGTTGCGCCAAACTGTTCGACGACGCGTTGCACCGCTTCTTTATTAATATCTGTAACGATGAGCTTTGTTCCTTCTTCATGAAGATGACGACATAAATTGTAAGCCACGTTGCCGACACCTTGTACTGCGACAACTTTTCCTTCAAGCGAATCGCTACCAAACGCCTCTTTTGCCGCCGCTTTCATTCCACGGTAAACACCGTACGCCGTAACCGGAGAAGGATTTCCAGAAGAACCGAACGCTGGTGAAATACCTGTCACGTAATCTGTTTCTTCGTAAATAATGTCCATATCAGCAACTGTTGTACCAACATCTTCTGCCGTAATGTAACGACCATTTAATCCTTGAATGAAGCGACCAAACGCCCGGAACATCGCTTCGTTTTTGTCCTTACGTGGATCCCCGATGATGACCGCTTTTCCACCGCCAAGATTCAAGCCAGCTGCAGCGTTTTTATATGTCATACCACGCGCTAAGCGAAGAGCATCCTCGATGGCCGCATCTTCTGATTCATACATCCACATGCGCGTTCCGCCTAGCGCTGGACCGAGCGTTGTATCATGAATCGCAATGATCGCTTTTAATCCTGACTCTTTATCTTGGCAAAACACTAATTGTTCGTAATCGTACTGCTCCATATATTTAAAAATCTCCATCTTTCGTCCCCCTCGTTATTTGTTCGCTGCACAAATTGCTAGTGCTAATGAATATAACTTACTCTCTGCTGAATCAGCACGAGAAGTTAAGACGATTGGCGCTTTTGCGCCTGCGATAATCGCTCCAACTTGTGCACGGGCAAAGTATACGAGCGATTTATAAAGCACATTTCCTGTTTCAATATTTGGCACAACTAAAATATCAGCCTGTCCTGCCACCGAACTTTGAATGCCTTTATGTTGGGCAGACTCGACGGAAATGGCGTTATCTAAAGCGAGCGGACCATCGACGACGCAGTCTTTCAATTGCCCACGTTGGTTCATTAACGAAAGAGCTGCAGCGTCAATCGTTGCCGGCATCGCCGGATTCACGACTTCAACAGCGGCGAGCAGAGCAACTTTTGGATGACTGATTCCAACTGCTTTCGCCACTTGTACCGCATTCATAATAATTTCTACTTTTTGTTGTAAATCAGGTGCGATATTCATCGCTGCGTCAGTAACAAGAATAGGACGTTCATAATGCGGCACATCAAATAGGGCGACATGCGACAAAACATTGCCTGTACGAAGCCCATACTCTTTGTTTAATACCGCTTTTAAAATTGTTGCCGTCGGTACGTTCCCTTTCATTAGGACGCTCGCTTCTTTTCCATGTACCGCTTTCACGGCCATGTGAGCTGCTTCCTCTTTTGTTGAAGCATGAACGATGCGAATATGATCGCGATGTACATCGTGAACATGCTCGGGAACAAGGCGCGATAAAACAGACTCATCGCCATATAAAACGAATCGTCCGAATCCCGCCTGTAAAGCTTGTGCGACCGCTCTTAACACTTCCGTATCTTCAGCTGCCGCCACAGCTACAGTCGCTTCAGGAAATTGGGTTGCTTTGGTGATCAACGATTGTAGCTTCATCTCATCTGCTCAACCCCTTTATTTTTTCGTCACTTTTTATTATCGCAAAAATCGTGCCAACTTTTTTGGTATTGAAAACGCTTTATTTTATTTATTTTTAACTGCAATTTTTTGCATACTATGAACATTATTGCATGCTTTTTTTGTCAAGTCCATACTTTTCAAGTTTGTAATATAAATTTCGAATCGAAATGCCGAGTTGTTTAGCAGCAGCAGTTTTATTCCCTTGACACGCCCGTAAAACGCTTTCAATCACTTTTGCTTCGTACTGTTCAACTAATTCCGCTAACGGCTTAGACTCATGCGTCCATTCTGGAGACGAAAGATGTTCGTGCTCTTTTGGTTTATGCAATAACGAAATATGTTTTCGTTCAATGAACATTTCATTGTATTTCATAAAAATCATAGCCCGTCCTAACACATTTTCTAACTCTCGTACATTTCCTGGCCAATCGTATGAAAGCAAGTCATTTAGCGCATCATCCGTAATTCCTTCCACATTCCGTCCATAATCTTGATTTAGTTTTTGTATGAGCCGCTCACATAGCGCCGGAATATCTTGTTTGCGCGCACGTAACGGAGGAATGTAAATCGGCATGCGATTTAACCGATAGTATAAGTCTTCACGAAACGTTCCATCGGCAATCGCTTTTTCGAGATGAACATTCGTTGCGGCAATAACACGCACATTAATAGGGATCGGCTTTGTGCCACCAACGCGCACAATTTCTTTTTCTTGCAAAACACGCAACAATTTCGCTTGCATATTGGCAGATAATTCACCTATTTCATCTAAAAAAATACTTCCGTTGTTCGCTTCTTCAAACAATCCTTTTTTTCCCCCGCGTCTTGCCCCTGAAAATGCACCTTCTTCATAACCAAACAACTCACTTTCAAGCAGCGATTCAGAGATGGCAGCGCAGTTCACACGAACGAATTTGTGATATTTTCTATCACTTGCATTATGAATGGCGTGGGCGAACAATTCTTTTCCTGTCCCTGATTCGCCACGAAGCAAAATGGTTGCCGGCGTTTTCGCTGCTAATTTCGCTTGTTCAATCGCTAACATCATCTCCTCTGACGTGCCAACAATGTCATCGAAGGAATATTTCGCTTCCAATGTGCGAATAATTTGGCGCGCACGTTGCAATTCAGAAGTTAGTTGCTCAATTTCTGATACATCATGAATGACGCCAACACTTCCTTTTAACACCCCATCAACAATAATTGGGGCGACGTTGACGACGACATCACGTTTTTTTGGACCGACTTTCATGCGTACACCCCTTACTGGTCGGCGTGTTTTCAACACTTTCATGTGCATGCTTTCCCCTTCGGAAATGTCCGCTGTCGCTGGTTTTCCGATCACTTCTTCTTCTGACAAACCTGTCAGTTTCGTGTACGCCGGATTAATTAAAATGCCGTTACCATGCTCGTCAACGACCGAAATAGCTTCTTCTGAAGAATGAATGATCGCTTCTAACATCGTGCGAATTTCTTTTAAGTTTGTTACCTCTTCTGCTAAATGAACAACTTCTGTAATATCTTTAAATACTGCGAAAGCACCAAATAGTTTTCCGTTTTCATCTATAAGCGGAATACGCGTCGTAATCATTTTTTTTCCATTTTCTAATAACAGTTCTTGGTTTAACTCTACTTCCCTCGTTTGTAATACGCGCGGCAAACCGCTAGCTGGAATGACATGTAAAATATGAGTACCAACCACTTCCTTTTTCGTTTTCCCTATCATTTTTTCTGCGCTCGGATTCACATGCGTCACATAACCGCGTTCGTCAATTACGATCATTCCATCATGCGTCGAGTTAAAAATGAGGTCATGTTTTGTTGTCGCTGTTTTCAACGTAGCGATCAATTGCTCTTTTTCTTCGACGAGCTGTGCAATAATATATGCGATGTCACCTGGAATGACGACCGTATGTGCAGGACTAGCTTGGCGCAGCGCTGTAAACACATGATCGTCTCCTGTTACTTCGACGATGATATCAATATGTTCCGTCAACACATCACGCCAGTTATTGCTCGTTTGAATCCCCATCTCCCGCGCGATACTTATTCCCGGTGCATCATGATTTCGATCCACAACGGCTACAACATCCATCAATTTCGTTTCATGAAACATTTTTAATAGTGCACTTCCACCTTTGCCTGCCCCAACAATTAATACTTTTTTCATTTCCCATCACGAAACTTACGCAAGGAAGCCCCTGCCTTTAGGCACGGGGAGGAATTGCACCTTACGCAAGTTCCGCCACCCCCTTTCCATAA
>NZ_FOJQ01000088.1 GCF_900111795.1 Anoxybacillus pushchinoensis
ACAGACACTGACGCAGCTCCCGCGCCACATGAAATCGATCCAGCTGAAAGCAGGCTCGCTTTCCAAAATACTCCCGGCAGGCTGTGATCCACGACGCCGCGTCGCCGTTGATGATCAAAAGATCCCGGCACGGGTCATAGGCATATTCGTTCATCAGCCACTCTTCAAACCGTTCCCACACGTCTCCCGCCCCTTCATGGAGGTAGTGGCGCCGGTTCACGAGCTCGAGCTGCGAACCGTTTCGTTTCCATCCCTCGTGAACCGCCAGGATTTTCTCTTCTTTCGCCCGTTTCCCTTTCCCCTGGCGGGAAATGAACAGCCCATCCGCCTCCACAAATAGCACTCGGCCGTGCCGTTTGGAAACAGGGTGGTGCAGCGAGACAGGGGCCTCCAGCACCAGTTGGCGAATCGCCTCGTGGCTCATGACCGCATACCCCACGATCGACTCCAACGTACGGGCCGCTTTGCGGTAGGAAGAGCACTCTACGGCCAACTCGACCGCCGTTTCCTCGAGGCAAGGGCTGATCGACTGCGCTCCATCAAAGCCCAGTTCGGCATCCAGCAAGAAGGTATACGCCCCCGCCTGCCGATCATAGTAGTAGTTCCGTCGAAACGTCACTTCTCCAAACAGCGTTTGGATCGTGGTCGGCCGTTTGTCTTTCAGCTGATACCGGCGCTTGTCCCGCGCTTCCGCCAGTTGTTGATCAATCTCCTCCAAAAGGGCCGCCAACAAGACAGCGAACACCTTTTGAAGAGTTCTGACTAATTGTTCCTCCAGCTCTTTTAATAAAGGCCATTCTGTGGTAAGATGTTTCATGGACTCTCTCCCTCCTGTTTTATGGATGTTGGTCATCACCATCATAGCAGGGAGAGAGTCCTTTTTGCATGACATTTGCTTTTTTCTACCGCGCTTCGCTTGGTGGCCCCGACGAGCGTCGCGAACAAAAGTTCGCAACCCTCGTCGGGGAATCATTCCTGAATGTCACCCACAAATATTTTACTCACACATCGAAACAGCCGCAGCGAAACTAGGTTTAGAACTGCACATCGTTGAAGTTTTAAAAAGACCGATGCGAGTCCTCTCCGTATCATTCCCTGTCAAAATGGATGATGGTACCATCCGAGTATTCGAAGGATACCGCTCCCAGCATAACGATGCTTTAGGTCCTACTAAAGGAGGAATTCGCTTTCACCCCGATGTTACACTTGATGAAGTAAAGGCATTATCGATGTGGATGTCGTTTAAATGCGGTGTCGTTGGTCTTCCTTACGGCGGTGGAAAAGGTGGAGTCGTCTGTGATCCACGAACATTAAGCCCTGGAGAACTGGAACGCGTCAGCCGTGGATTTATCGAAGCCATTTCGCAAATCATCGGCCCAGATAAAGACATTCCTGCTCCTGACGTTTATACAAATCCACAAATTATGGGATGGATGATGGATACATACAGCCGCATCAAACAATCTTTCTCCCCAGGAGTCATTACAGGAAAACCGCTCATCATCGGGGGATCGAAAGGAAGAAATGAAGCAACCGCACGCGGTTGTGTCATTACCATTCAAGAAGCGATGAAAAAACTCGGACGTCCGTTAAAAGACGCGACTGTCGCAATTCAAGGATTCGGAAACGCGGGAAGAATTGCTTCCAGACTGCTCTCAGAACTTGGATGCAAAATTGTCGCTGTCAGCGATTCCAAAGGTGCCATTTATGATCCGAACGGATTGGATCTAAGGAAAGTAGAATATTTGAAAGACCATCGCTCATTGCTTGACTACGGTGTGGAATATCAAATTGATCCTTCCGCTTTATTAGAGCTGAAAGTTGACATTTTAATTCCTGCCGCTTTGGAAAACGCGATCACATCAAACAATGCTGGTCGAGTTCAAGCGAAAATCATCGCTGAGGCGGCAAACGGTCCAATCTCTCCGGAGGCAGACCGCATTCTTGCTGATAAAAACATTCTCGTCATCCCAGACATCCTCGCCAATGCCGGCGGAGTGACCGTATCCTATTTCGAATGGGTACAAAACTTGATGAACTATTACTGGAGCGAAAAAGAAATAAACATGAAATTAGCGGACATTATGGTGAATAGCTTCCACGCCGTTTATGAAGCGGCGCAAGAATATAGTACCGATTTGCGCACAGCCGCTTACATTATTTCGTTAAAACGAATTACAGAAGCGATGAAAGCGCGCGGCTGGGTGTAATTCTAAAGTAGAAGCAACTTTGATCGAAGCCTCGCTTTGGGGCTTCTTTTTTGTTCTGTCTCTTAGTTGATAGTAGCCGTTTCTCATATTGGATGTGTCCGCTTGTTCGATTTCGAGGAAATTTTTAATTTCTTCCCGCATAATCAGCTCTAATTTTTCTTTCACAAACTGCCGAATGGCATTTTCCAGTTGATTTGCCCAGTCGATATTCGATATACTTTTAGACATAGGTAGGGTTCTCCTTTCTCTGGAATGTGTTTTTGTCCAATCAGAGAATACCCTACCTTTTTTCTTTTGGTCTAGCAAAATGCTTTACACAAAATTTTATACATCATCAATCAGCGAACATAAAAATAGCCCTTGCATTGAAACCTCTTCGCATTTTCATGGATGAAAGCTGTGCCTAAAATATGCTTAACGAATACGTTTTTGATAACAGCTCTAATAGTTTCATGCCGGTAATGCTGTTTCCCTTCTCATCTAATGACGGTCCAAAGATGCCGATGCCAAATCGGCCTGGGACAGCCGCGAGAATTCCGCCTGAAACGCCGCTTTTGGCTGGAATGCCAATTTTAATCGCAAACTCTCCTGAAGCGTTATACATGCCGCATGTCACCATAAATGTTTTGCAAATCCGTGCGATGTGAGGGGGCATGATTGGATCGTTTTGGATCGGATCGAATCCGTCCATCGCAAAAACAAGCCCGATTCTCGCTAAATCGATACAGTTCATTTCGATGGCGCATTGTTTCGTATATAAATCCATTAACGGTTCAACATCCTCATCAATGATGCCGTGCTGTTTTAAAAAATAACATAGAGAACGGTTCAAAAACGCCGTTTCAAACTCCGATTGCGCCACTTCTTTTGAATACGTAATCGCTGAATCTCCCGTCAAACGATGCACAAACGTTAACAAACGATGAAACCGTTCGTCTACATCAGCTCCATCAATCATATGCGTAACCGCTAATGCACCCGCGTTAATCATCGGATTGAGCGGTTTAGGCGGTTGCTTTTCTTCTAATTTAGCAATGGAATTAAACGGATCCCCTGTCGGTTCCATTCCAACTTTTTTAAATACCTCTTCCTCCCCGCGATTCATTAACACAAACGCGAGCGCGATAATTTTCGAAATGCTCTGCAGCGTTGCTTTTTCTTGCGTATCTCCCGCACAAACAACCGTTCCATCAGGGGCATAAATCGCGATCGATAAATCATTTGGATCCGCCTTGCGAAGGGCCGGAATATAATCAGCCACCTTCCCGTATTTCGCATATGGTTTGGCTTGTTCTACAAATTGTTGCAATTGCGTTTCATTATACATTGTTCATCACCGTTTTTATTATGACCAGCCAAACCTTCGATATGTATAACGATCCCAAATAAAAAATCATAAGGAGCTGTCCAAATGAATGGATCAGCTCCTGTCTATTTCATCGTTTATTCCGATTTTATTTCCACTTAACCTGCCATGCATATTGATCCAGAAACGAAATCTAGCTTAGCGATCCCTCTTTTGCAAGGTTCTCTAAAACAAGTGCCACTCCATCTTCATCATTCACCGCTGTCACGAAGTCGCTACGCTCTTTGATCTCATCCGAAGCATTTCCCATCGCCACACGATAACCGGCAACCGCAAACATCGAAAGGTCATTGTGACTGTCTCCCATCACCACGGTGTCTTTCAGATCAATCCCGTAATAGGAGGCCAGTTTGGCGAGCGCACGCCCTTTCGTCGCCTGTTCATGGTTCACTTCAATATTATTGGGATGGGATGAAGTGACCGTTACATCCGAAATCTCCGCAAACTTCGATGAAGCCGATTTTAGTAGATCTTTATTCAACGAAAAAATAAGCACTTTATAAAAAGGCGCATCCTCTTGCAGCCATACTTCTTGAATATCGTTCACATACGTCACACGCGCCTGTTGAAACTGTTTTTTCACAATCCGCTTTAAATCGGGATATTCTTCACTCATTCGATCCGCGAGCTCCTCTAAATGTTCGCGATTATGTAAGCCAACATAAACGGCTTCGTTTGTATAAATTTCACAATATAAATCTGGCTGTTTTCGAACCCACTCAAGCACAGGGATGAGCTTTTGTTTTTCTAGAGGAATATCGCCGATGATCGTCCCATCTGCAAGCGTGATCACCGCACCGTTCAGGCTCATAATCGGACAAACAATCCCCGCTTCTTTCAATGGCGCATACGCGTCTTTATACGCTCTCCCTGTCGCAATGGCGACGACATGCCCAGCCGTTTGCGCTTGAATAATCGCTTCTTTGTTTCTTGGGCTAATTTGTCCATTCGAATTCAGCAACGTTCCATCCATGTCTAATGCAATGAGCATCGGTTAACCCCTCGTTTCCTTATGGGATTTGGGTTTAAAATCGCCATCTTGATCGCTGACAAGAAAAACCCTCCATCATTATAATACAAAACTAGGATTTTGAGGGTGGAATAATATAAAAAGGCGATCTCCACTCCCGATGGATCGCTTAACATTTTTTCATCCATGTACATCAAAACAGCAAAAATACAGCACCAATGATGATTCCTGTCACAAATAGATTAATCAAACAGAAGCCCATGATGTCTTTCGCTTTTAGGCCAGCGATCGCCAAGACTGGAAGCGCCCAAAACGGCTGAATTAAGTTCGTCCAAGCATCTCCCCACGCAACAGCCATGACCGTCACAGCAGGCGCAATGCCTAAGTCCGCACCAGCTTCCAACATAATATGCGCCTGTACGGCCCATTGTCCTCCACCCGATGGGACAAAAATGTTGACGATCCCCGCGCTAATAAACGCTAATAAAGGAAACGTCACTTCATTTGAGATTGAAACAAACCATTGAGAAATTCTCTCAGCCAACCCTGAGGACACCATCATTCCCATAATTCCCGCATAGAACGGAAATTGAATAATGATTCCGCTTGCACCTTTCACCGCATTTTGAACCGACTGCAAGAAGTTGCGCGGACGAAAATGGAACAAAATCCCTAAAAACAAAAATGTGAAGTTTACAATGTTTAAATCCAACTTAAATCCATTTGTCACAAAATGATGAATCACAAAAACAAGACCGATCCCGCCAATCAATACCGATACAAGCCAGCTATTTTCCAATCTCTCAGCGGGAGTCACCGGCTGAAATTTCCCTTTTTCCGTTGGTTCCTCTAATAACTTCGGATTAATCACGACCGCTTCTTTCTCATTGTACATAAAACGATTGACGATCGGCAAAATGATGGCAACGGCGAAAACAATCACAAGATTAAATGTAGAAAAAAGCGTTTCGCTCGTTGGAATAATCCCAATGATTTCTTGCGTAAAATGTCCTTCCGTCGCAATCGTTAATGGAATAGATCCGCTTAATCCGCCGTGCCAAACAACAAATCCTGAATAAGCGCTGGCGTAACTATTCACCCCGATAGTAGTATATAAAGAATCGCAACACAAATAGGGCATCCTCGTGATGGAAAATGCCCTAAGTGGTAGAAAGAACACGATCGAGCGTTTCGCCTGTCAACAGAAGACATAACGAGTCCCACACGTTTTTTTCGTGTTTCGTCAGTGTAGAAACGATGCTTCTTGTGATACAAAAAGACTGGGCGATGATGTTAGACTAAAAAGTAGACACAGATTATTATAGTAATAATAGACTAAAAAATGAGGTGTCTACATGACAAAAAAACAAAGGCGGTACGAAGAAGACTTTAAGCGTCAAACTGTTTGTTATATTTTTGAGGAAGCGAAATCCGTTGCACAAGTGGCTCGGGAGCTCAAAATTAATGAAAATACGCTTCACGGTTGGGTGAAAAAGTATAAGCAAGAACCAGAAATATCAGAAACCCAAACTTTTCGAACTGAAGACCACGAAGTTCGTGAACTGAAGAAACGTATTCGGGATCTAGAGGAGGAAAACTCCATCT
>NZ_FOJQ01000090.1:0-5458 GCF_900111795.1 Anoxybacillus pushchinoensis
AGCGTCTCTTCCTCCCATGGGCTTTTCGTGAAAAAATGGCTCAGTGTCGTGCGATGGTTCGGATGAAAACTCCCATGATGTAGATCGGTCAGCGTTCCCGAAAAGCCCTTTGTAATCATCGCATCCACGATATGAACGAGATGCTTCATGACAGGTTTCGAGAAATAAAGGGCCAACCCCAACATCGTCAAAAACTTGTGGATTCCTTGGTGATGTGCTAATCTATTCATGAGACATGAACCTCCTTGTGAATGGTTTGTTGGCACATCTATTCTAACCAAGGAATCGGGTTCATGTCTTCTTTTTTGTTTGGTTGTAAATTTATGTTAGTAAATTTGCTCATCTACAGTTTTGTTGTTAAACCTTTTCTGCTTTTTTGTGTTTTCCCTACTGATAACATCTCGCTAAGCTCGTCTTCCCACTTAGAAGATTCGGTTTCATATGGGATTCCAGCAAAGGATTTTAAAACAGCTTCAATAATTACCTTTGCTCCTTCTGGTGGAACTGCCATTCCAATTTGTCTTCTTACGCTCTCCTTACCGCCTATAAATTTATACCAATCTGGAAACGTCTGCAACCTTGCCCTTTCACGATTAGTTAAAGCCCTCGGTTCATCATAATGGTACATATGTGTACCACCACCTCCACTACCCGTGACTGTATAAGCAGGTGCATTAGGGTCTAACCGCTTATAGATATTCGACAGTTTAGCACCCTTCACATTCAATCTTAGGTGTTCAGGTATTCCTTCATACCAAGCATTTTCTCCAGGCGGAATATGTTTCAGCATTTCTACTACTTTACTTTGATGCCTTGTAAATTCATGGTTAAAGGCATCTTCTGGAATAGGCGGTTCTTCTAACGCTTGGCGAGATGTTTTCCAATTTGCGGGGTTTTTATAGGGAGCTTTCGGAACTTTAAATGACCAGCCAAAATCTTTGCGGATGCCTACAATAATTATCCGATGACGTGCTTGTGGCACTCCATATTCCTCAAATTTGTAAAGATGGGGAGTAATATTATATCCAGCATCCTCCATCTCTTGGAGTATTTTGATAAATGCCTGTCCCTCGTTTGCAGACTCTAAACCGCCTACATTTTCCGCTATGAACCATTGAGGCTTATGATATTTTAGAACTTTTATTCCGTAGGTATATAATGGTCCATATTCTCCATCTAATCCCTTCGTCTCCCCTACAATGGAAAAATCGTTGCAAGGAAAACCGAACGCCAAGACATCTATCTTCGGGAGTTTGGTAATATCTAATTTGCGTACATCTTCGCATATAACTGTTTCTGGCTTGTCAGGGCATATATTGTAGCGGTAAGTTTCGCAGGTATCTTCATCATAGTCATTTGCCCATTCATGTTCAACTTTGTAGATTACTCCATCCTTCTCAACTTGTGCCATTTTTGCACCAAGCGTTAAACCGCCAGGACCGCAAAACAGCTCTCCTTTTTTGAATATCATTCATGTCAACTCCAAATGTTCGTACTTTTGTTCGATAGATTAAATTATACACTATAAATGTTTGGTTGAGAATAAACAAGTCTTGCCTTAAAAAAAAACTCCCTAAGCAGGAGTTTATAAGGAGTCTATATCCGCCATCGTTATACGTGAGTTTTTCGTAAACAGAGTCTTTAGTGTATTATGGTCAATTGGATTAGCGTAGTTGCGTTGAAGCAGTCTGATAACATTACGGGCAGTAATAACACTGCCATTCACATTAGTTCTGTCAGCAATACTTTGAACTTGAGAGTCAATGTTGCTACCGAATCCATGGGCAACATACATGAAGAATTCAAGATTGCCATGCTGGTTTTGGTAGGTTGGTATATAATTGTTGACCATCCGATTTCTATGGTCATTATTGATGACATATCTTACGTACGCTTTTGTATCTATTATTCCAGAGTAATTTAATGGCGACTCTACAAATACGTCAGGATGCAAGGCATGATTTCCTACATGTTCTGCTCGAAAGCCCAGTTGCTCGAAGATAGCTTGAGTGGCAGTCTCAAATTCCGTTGCAAGTTCAGTACCGCTTATCGCCATATTTAGATAACTCGCCTCGAATTGGCTGAACGTATCTGGTCGGAAACCATCCAATGCATCTTCTACTTCTCGAACAGTGTAGCCAGTTAAATCGGCAATTTCCCGAACCAAGGAGGCTGTAAAGCTGGTGATTGGTCTCGTTCCAGCAATGTGCAATAAATTGCTTCGAATTCGCCTCTCTCTATATAGAGTATCAGTAACTGTTTGTCCACCAAAACTTCGGTTGTCTCGATTTTGCCCAGGAGCTAACCCAAAATTTCTTTGAAAGTTTTCAATGCCATAAGGATGGTTCGTATCAAGCCTTCTTAGACTTGTACCATCGTTTAAAATGGCTTCAACATCACTAATTCTTTCTTGCGGTATATAAATACTGCCATTTGAGTTTCTTTCAATAAGTTGTGTGTACTCTAAATAGTTTATGAATGTATTTGCTATGTCCTCCAAATAAGACAATGTCTGTTCCCTTGTACGCAAACCTGTTGTACTACTTTGATACCGCTCTTCAAAGTCGGGAGGTAAAACTGCATCCCCGTATGAACGGTAGCTAATTATCCTTTGCACTACATGTTCAAAACAGCTCCTTGATTCGTTCTCCCCTTCTGTAATTACAAAGCGACCAATTTCCTCTTTGGACAACGTCTGAATTCGATTATCTGCAAGTAGTCGCAGCAAAAATCTAAACGGTCTAATCTGAAAACGGTAATGAATATTGACTCTGCTTCTAATGGAGTACGGGGAGGGATATTGCAACTTCATTAGTTGATTTGTAATAATAGGCACAGGAGGCTGTCCAGCTAATAGCGCCTCTCCTGCTAATGTTGTTCGGATAACTCCACTATCTGTTTCCTTAAAGATAAGCCCTAAATTATATAGCCAAGATTCATAGGTTCGTGCTCCACCTGCCCGTCTGTCACGCCTTTGTCCTGGTCTTTTTAGCCCGAAGCGTTCTAACTCCGATTCAAAGTCCAGTTGTCTGTTTAAGTTGTTGCTCCAATTTTCCCCTAAAGTTTGTAAAGTAAAAAGCGAAAGTATATCAACTACTGGATACAGCTTACGCTTATTGCGTGGAATTTGCCAATTGTTTATCATAGCTAAATCCCCCATAATGAAGTCTTAACACTCAGTATTTCCCACAAATTCAACTCAATCGGTCTATAGGATAATGGAATTTCGATACTAACCAATATACTATAGTCAAAATTATAACAAACAATTAAATGGAAAAAATACATTTTTTCAAGGCATTTAATTGGATTATTCTCTCGCTTTCAACACTGAGAAAATATAGAATCATAAAACTTACGATTCTTCCAGTATAGTTAAACCACCCAAAACTATCCTTGCTAAAAAATTATTTATTTCTATTATTTGTGATAATGTTTTTAACAATATCTTATAGTCTGGCATAATTGTTCCTTATTTCTTTATGCAATTGCTCTAAATAGTTACTAAAATCGTATGAACATATTATGAACTGTTTATTACTTCTTTCAGCATTGTTGCAACATATTTATGTAACAAACGCCTTTTTAGCGTTCCTTTCTATCCTTACTATATACATGCACCTTAAAACCATGACTTCTGTATGAACACATTTTTTCATGGCTATACTGCTCCTAAATACTCATGTGTAAAAGGAGCGGAAAGGACATGAAACGTCTTAAAATTACAAATGACCACGGCTGGACGCCTCGAACCCTTCGGAAACAAGAACGGAAAATCAAAGATGCTTCCCTTCGTGTTCGGGTGACCGCTGTTCGTCTTGTCATGGAAGGTCACCTCGGTAAAGATGTCGCAAAAATGGTCAATCTGTGCCGTCAATCGGTTGCCCTCTACGTTGCACGTTTTAATCAAGGTGGGCTCGATCATCTACTCGATCGTCGCTTACCACCTGGCCGCGTGCCATTTCTTACGGAAGAACAACAACAAGAAATCAGACAACTCGTGTTAACCACCACACCTTTGGATGCTGGCTGGGGCATCGCTTCATCATGGAATACGCGCATTTTACAATCTTACATTCAACAAACTTATGGCGTTTCGATGTCACGGGAAGGGATTCGCAAGTTGTTGCATCGTCTTCGTTTGTCATGGACACGTCCGACTTACAAGCTAGTCAAAGGAGACGCCAAGCGTCAAGCTGCCTTTCAAAAGAACTTGAATTTATAAAAAAAAAAACTAATTACCGAGAATGTTACCATGTTTTATGTGGATGAGGCACATGTTCGTGCTTATCAAGCGTTGCGCACGACGTGAGCAGAAGTAGGAAATCAAAAACAAGTGCCAAGCTACGGTCACCATGCCCACGTTTCCATTTTTGGCGCCGTCGATGTTCAACAAGGCGATGTGGTTTTCCATCGTGCATCATCCGCCAATGCCGAAACGTTCCTTGACTTTTTGCGCCGATTGAAAGAGAAATATACGGACTGATTCCTCGTGCTTGTGTTGGACAACGCACGCATTCATCATGCCAAGATGGTGCAAGCCTTTCTTGATGGCGAGGAAGGCGATGCTTTTCATTTCATCTTCTTGCCGCCGTATTCTCCACAGTTGAACCCGATTGAACGGTTATGGAAGTGGTTGAAAGATGAGGTGATTGCCAACGTTTTTCACAAGGATCAAAATGACATTACCCAATCCATTACTCGTTTTGAACAGTATGTTCTACAACACCCGGATGAGGTGTTGCGCCGCATGGGGTGTGCTGTGTGAATCAGAGGTTAAAATGCCAATTTGGATGTATATAGATTATAGACACAACGAATAGAGAAAATGTACAGTAAATCCATCAATCATAGGGAGTGTCTATAGTGACAAGACGTTTTGATAAAGAATTCAAAATACATGCAGTAAAATTAGTGATTGAGGAAGGAAAGGCGGTCGCTCAAACCGCAAGACAACTCGATATTTCGCCAAAAACTCTTCATAAATGGGTAGCAGATTATAAAAAAGATGCTGAGCATAGCTTTGTCGGGAGTGGAAACCTCAAGCCGGAAGATCGTGAAAAGCGTGAACTTCAAAAACGTATTCGGGATCTGGAGGAGGAAAACGCGATCTTAAAAAAGGCCATGGGCATCTTCGCCAAAAATCAGAAGTAATTTATGCATTCATTCATACGCATAGAAAGGAGTTTCGTGTGGCGAAGATGTGTGAAGTCTTAGGCGTTTCAAGAAGTGGATACTATGCATGGGTCAAACGACCAGAAAGTCAACAAAAGAAAAGACAGGAAGCATTGAAAAAGCAAATCAAAAAGATTCATATCGAGTCAAGAGAAACGTATGGCAGTCCAAAAATCACAAAAATCCTTCAGAAACAAGGGGTTAAGGTATCTCAAAAAACGGTCGCCAGAATCATGAAAGATGGTGATATTCGTTCAAAAACAAAGAAAAAATATAAGGCAAC
>NZ_FOJQ01000090.1:7358-9602 GCF_900111795.1 Anoxybacillus pushchinoensis
AAAAAAATTTCGTCACCATCGGAAGGATGAAAACAACCTTCTGTCGAATGGTCTCCTTGCAGCTGGGGTCATGAGGTCGTTGTATCTATGGTACGTAAAAGTCCGATATATAGACGGACCCCAGTAGTCTGGTGCACTACGGAATGTCGCTCCCTTGAGGGAAGCACGCAGGATAGAATGCTTGAACAAAGGCTACTGCACCAGCTGTTTTTGAGAACGAAGCAGGGAGGGAGACCGATGCGCGTCTTGTATGAACGCTGTTGCGGATTGGACGTGCATAAGCAATCGATTACGGCTTGCGCCCTTACCCCTGAAGGAAAAGAGATTCGCACGTTTGGTACGCTGACCGACGATCTCGAGGAGTTGGTGGATTGGCTGAAAGAAAAAAAGGTGACGCACGTTGCCATGGAGTCGACGGGCGTATATTGGAAGCCAGTGTATAATCTCCTCGAAGCAGAGCCGATCGAAGTGCTTGTCGTCAATGCCCAACACATCAAAGCGGTTCCCGGGCGAAAGACCGATGTCAAAGATGCTGAATGGATCGCGGACTTGCTTCGCCATGGATTGCTAAAAGGGAGTTACATCCCTCATCGGGCTCAGCGGGAGCTCCGGGAACTGGTCCGTTATCGGCGCAGTTTGATCGAGGAACGGGCACGGGAGCTCAACCGCATCCAAAAAGTGCTGGAAGGAGCCAATATCAAGCTTTCTTCGGTCGTATCCGACATCAACGGGATGTCGGCCCGGCTCATCATTCGCGCCCTTATCGAAGGAAAGAACGATCCGGCGGCCCTCGCCCAGCTCGCCAAAGGGCGGCTGAAACAAAAAACGGAAGAGCTCCGGCGCGCGTTGAAAGGAATGATAGGGCCGCATCAACGCATGATGCTGGCCGAGCAATGGCGTCATGTGGAGTATTTAGATGAAGCGATTGCCCGGTTGGATCGAGAAATCGAGGAACGAACGAGCCCTTTTCATGAAGCGCTGGAGCTCATCGATACGATCCCGGGAGTGGGGCGGCAAAGCGCGGAACAAATTTTGGCGGAAATCGGAACCGATATGAGTCGCTTTGCATCAGCGAGCCATCTGGCATCGTGGGCAGGCATGGCACCAGGAAACTACGAGAGTGCGGGGAAACGGTTATCAAGCCGAACGAGGAAAGGGAACAAGAAGCTAAGGTCGTGCCTCGTGGAATGCACCCGTGCCGCCGCCCGAACGAAGAACACGTACCTATCGGCCAAGTATCATCGGATCGCCAAACGAAGAGGAGCGAATCGAGCGAGTGTTGCGGTCGGGAGAACGATTTTAGAAATGATCTATTACATCTTAACTCGAAAGGAACCGTATAGAGAGTTGGGAGCCGACTACTGGGATCGGCAGCGAGAAGCGAGCATCGTGCGTCAAACGGTGAAACGATTAGAGGGGTTAGGGTACGAAGTGAAGTTAGAAAAAGTGGGTTCATAAGGGAATTAAACCATATATAAACTTTAATACCTTCCTTTGGGAATTATATTCCAAAGGCCAGGTGGGGGTTGTTTTTTGCCAAATTTTGTTTTCAGGATAGACACAACGAATAGAGAAATGTACAGTAAATCTATCAATGATGAGGGGTGTCTATAATGACAAGACGTTTTGATAAAGAATTCAAAATACATGCAGTAAAATTAGTGGTCGAGGAAGGAAAGGCGGTCGCTCAAACCGCAAGACAACTCGATATTTCGCCAAAAACTCTTCATAAATGGGTCGCAGATTATAAAAAAGATGATGAGCATAGCTTTGTGGGGAGTGGAAACCTCAAGCCGGAAGATCGTGAAAAGCGTGAACTTCAAAAACGCATTCGGGATCTGGAGGAGGAAAACGCGATCTTAAAAAAGGCCATGAGCATCTTCGCCAAAAACCAGAAGTAATTTATACATTCATTCATACGCATAGAAAGGAGTTTCGCGTGGCGAAGATGTGTGAAGTCTTAGGCGTTTCAAGAAGTGGATACTATGCATGGGTGAAACGACCAGAAAGTCAACAAAAGAAAAGACAGAAAGCATTGAAAAAGCAAATCAAAAAGATTCATATCGATTCAAGAGAAACGTATGGCAGTCCAAAAATCACAAAAATCCTTCAGAAACAAGGGGTTAAGGTATCTCAAAAAACGGTCGCTAGAATCATGAAAGATGGTGATATTCGTTCAAAAACAAAGAAAAAATATAAGGCAACCACAAACTCGAAGCATTATTTGCCTGTGTATCCCAACTT
>NZ_FOJQ01000091.1 GCF_900111795.1 Anoxybacillus pushchinoensis
GCGATTGGCACAGGAGCGGATGTCGCGATCGAAACGGCCGATGTTACCTTGGTCGGTGGGGATTTAGCCCATATTCCGAAAGCGATTGAACTGAGCCGACAAACGATGCGCAACATTCGGCAAAACTTATTTTGGGCATTATTTTATAATAGCGTTGGCATTCCAGTCGCTGCAGCTGGGTTATTACAACCATGGATCGCTGGGGCAGCGATGGCATTTAGCTCTGTATCCGTTGTGACAAACGCGCTTCGTTTGAAACGCGTGAAAATATAAACATTTAAGGAGGAATGGATGATGACGATTACATTACAAGTACAAGGAATGACATGCGGACATTGCAAAGCGGCGGTGACAAATGCACTTCAAACGTTAGATGGCGTCAGCCGCGTCGAAGTACATTTGCAAGAAGGTACAGTCGATGTAGATTATGATGAAACAAAAGTAAGCGTAGAAAAACTGAAAGAAGCGATTGAAGAGCAAGGATATGATGTGAAATAACATACGGAAGGTGCCCCGAAGTGATGACGGGGCACTTTTTTACCGCCTAAGCGAGTTCTCGGCTGGGGAAAGTTTTTTCTTCTTGAAGCATATCGGGAAAGCGGGATGTTATAATGAAAATAACAGGCGCGGAAAAAAGGGGGGATTTATTTGCTATCGCAGCAAGACATCCTTAATGAAATGTCGAAATGTTTAGATTTATGGAAGAAAAAGTATGGTGTGAAGCGAATCGGGTTATTTGGCTCGTACAGTCGGGGAGAACAAAGGGAATCGAGTGACATTGATGTGTTAGTAGAATTTATGGATGATGCAATGACGTTTGATCATTATATGGGGTTGAAACTGAGTTTGGAAGATCATTTTCAAAAAACAGTGGATTTAGTGATTGTAGATGATATTAAGCCGGCATTAAAGCCAATTATTTTAAGAGGTGCTAAGTATGCAGAGGGATCCTAGCGTCTTTTTGCAAGATATTTTGGTCGCTGCAGAAAAAATTGAGAAGTACACCCAAGGGCTTTCTTATGATGACTTTCTAGATAATGATTTAATATCAGATGCGGTCATTAAAAACATATTAGTGATCGGAGAAGCAGCAAAAAACATTCCAGACGAAATTAGACAGGCATCCCCACATATCGAATGGAGAAAGATGGCTGGCATGAGGGATATGATGATCCACGGTTATTTCTCCATTAATTACCGAATTGTTTGGGATGTTGTTCGAAATAAGATTCCTAAGCTAAAACAGCACGTTGAACAATTGCTAAATGAAAGTTAAACTTCAAATGGTATGCGCTGTTTTTGGGGGGGAATAGCTCGTTATTCAAAAAACCCCCTCCAGCATTTTTATTTGGAGGGGGGTCCATTTTTTATTCACCTTTATTCGTTGTGTCATTCGGATCTGGGGTATAGTCCGATTTGTAATCGGTATATTTTACTTCTGTGACCATTCCTGCTGAAGCATGGTGCAATTCATGGCAATGGAACATCCAATTTCCCGGATTATCTGCTTTAAACGCGACGACATATTCTTCACCAGGGTTTACATTTAAGGTATCCTTAATCAATGGAGAGCCTGTGACTGGCTCGCCGTTTTTGCTTAATACTTGGAAGAAATGTCCGTGTAAATGCATTGGATGTACATCCATTGGTGAATTGTTCACAATTTTGACTTTTACTAAATCTCCTGTCTTTACATTGATCGGCGCTGTGTCAGGATATGTTTTCCCGTTAATCGTGAAAACCATGCCATTTTTGCCCATGGCGGTTCCTAAATCCATTGTGTATTCAACATCATATGTTTGGTCTAACGTAAATGAACCTACTTCATATTTTCCGTATGTTGTTATATCCACAACAGGGAGGTTTTCTGTTGCGTTTACTTTGTCCGTGTTGTTTGTTTGTCCTTCATATTGAATTTTTACTTTCATGCCATCGATACCTTTCGTATCTCCGTGACATTCTAGTAACCACTCACCCGGGTTATTGGCGATAAACTCTATGTCGTAGCGCTCACCTGGGGCGATATTCAACAATTTATCTTTGACTGGTTCTGGATCGTTGATCGGTTGTCCATCCATTGCGACAATTTTAAACTCATGTCCGTGTAAATGAAGCTTGTGGGACATATATCCTGCATTAATGAGACGAAGGCGCACTTTTTCGCCTTCTTTTACTTTGAGTGGCTCAATGGCCTCGCCGCTTTTTCCGTTAATTGTAAAAAGATCATACATGCTCATGTCATGTGTCATCGCACCGCCACCGTGATGTGTATCGGAATGATGTGCATGGCCATTTGTTGATGCGCTCTGTTGTTGGCTAATCCATTCGTCCAATACGAGTGTATAATCTCGATCTATACGTTCTTCATCTTCAGGTTCAACAATAAATGTCCCGTATAATCCTTTATCCACTTGCTCGGCGCTTTTTTGATGTGAATGATACCAATATGTCCCAGGTATCGTTGCAGTAAATTCATACGTAAATGTTTCACCGGGTTTTACTGCGTCCATGGTGACGCCGGGGACGCCATCTTGGCTAATTGGAACAGGATAGCCGTGCCAATGAATCGCCGTTGGTTCGGGCAGTTCGTTTTTAAAAATGATTTTTACTCGTTCCCCTTGTTTTACCCGAATTTGCGCGCTAGGTACAGAGCCGTTATACGTATACACAGGAACCGTTACGTTATCATTTATTTGCCATTGTGCCTCTTTAGCAACGATGTGAATTTCTTTTCCGGATAATACGTCTGGTTGTTTTGCCTTTCGCTTATGTTCGATAGAATGTTGTGACGAATCATTTGCGCAAGCGGCGGTGAATATAGTAAGTGTAACTAACATAAGCAGTTTTCGTAGCATAGTATCTCTCCTTTCTCATTCGTACTGCCGTTATTGTAAAATAAAAGTGTGGAAGTGTGGAGAATGTGTGGATGTGGGTAAGAGTCATTTAAAATAAGAAGGAGAATGTGCATGAAGAGATGGATTGTTGTACTTATCGGTTTATTTCTTTCAGCTTGTGGTGTATCAAAAGCGGACGAAAGATATGAAGAAGGTGAGAACGTAGTGTACCATGTTGTAACAGAGGAACAGCTTCCACAACATGTAAAAGCGTTATATGATCGCCAGCATAAACAATTCAAAACGTATACGGTTCAGCAAGATGGAGTGATGTACGTTGTCATTCATCTCGGTGAAAGAAGAACAGGCGGATACGATGTTGTCATCACCAATGTAACGTACGAAAAAGGGAAAATCGTCGTCTATTATGAGGAGCGAAAGCCGGCACCTGACGCCATCGTGACGCAGGCATTAACGTATCCGAAAATCGCAATAAAAATAGAAACAACGATACCGGTAGAAGTAAAGAAAAAATAGCTCTATGTTTCGTGCATAGAGCTATTTTTTTACGTCAATCGCGTCAGCAACGATCCACCTTGATAACGCACAGCTGATTGAATCAGCACCCGGAAAAACTGTATCGCCACAAAGCCAAAGTCCTTCCATGTTTGTTTTTGGTGAATACGTAGACAGCAAGCTCAAAGCACCGTTTGGAATATACCCCCCAACTTTTCCGAGCGCGCGATGGGTAAAGCGAGAAAATGTTACAGGTGTGCCGATGAGCCGGACATGTATGTTTGTTAAAGGGAATGTGTCATGAACTCGTTGCAATATCCGTTCTGAAAGCATATTTTTCTCTTTGTCATATGCATCGCGATTCCACCAACGAAGCGGGTCAGTATGTGTTGGAAATGAAGTGGGCTTTTCGTTTTATCCATAAAGATTGTGGAGGATTATAAACTGTGAAAACAGAATAAAAAATGAGTAGCATCTATGGTTATGAAAACAAAAGGCGTTGTTTTACTAAAAATAAAAACGAAGAAAGGAAGAGAGGGGAAATGCAAACAACTGAAAAAAAGAAACTTTATATTAATGGCGAATGGGTAGAGTCGGAGTCGTACACACCCCTTTTGTCGCCGTATTCTAGGGAAGTGTTGGCGGAGATCCCGATCGCGACAAAACAAGATGTAAATTGGGCGATTGTGGCGGCCGATGAGGCGCGGCGAACGATGGCCCAATTGCCAGCGCACGAACGATCGGCTATTTTAGAGCGAGTTGTTTCGTTGTTGCAACAGCGCGCAGATGAAGCGGCGAAGCTCGTTGCCCTAGAAGCAGCAAAGCCGATCACGACCGCAAAAGCGGAAGTGGCACGCACCATTCAAACATACAAGTTTGCTGCCGAAGAAGCGAAGCGTATTCATGGGGAAACGATTCCGCTTGATGCTGCGCCAGGTGGCGAAAACCGCATCGCATTTACGGTGAGGGAACCAATTGGTGTCATTGGTGCCATTACTCCATTTAATTTTCCTTTAAATTTAGTAGCGCATAAGCTAGGGCCTGCGATTGCATCTGGAAATACGGTCGTGTTAAAACCTGCGAGCCAAACGCCGCTTTCGGCGTATTTTATCGCGGAACTGTTTGAACAGGCGGGGCTGCCGAAAGGAGCGCTTAATGTCGTGACCGGAAGCGGAAAAACGGTTGGGGATCAAATCGTCGCTGACACGCGCATCAATATGGTAACGTTCACCGGAAGTCCGGAAGTAGGCATCAGCATTCGCAACAAAGCGGGACTGAAACGTGTGACGTTGGAGTTAGGGTCAAACTCAGCGGTCATTATTGATGAGCATGTGGATATCGATCGTATCATTCCGCGATGCATCGTTGGTGCGTTCTCGTTCCAGGGACAAGTGTGCATTTCGTTGCAACGTATTTACGTGCATGAAAAAAAGTATAAAGAATTTGTCGAAAAGTTTGTGGTAGCAGTGAAGCAGTTGAAAGTCGGCGATCCACTTGATCCGAGCACAGATGTATCGGCGCTTATTTCTGAAAAAGACGTCGAGCGTTCATTACAATGGATTGAAGAGGCGAAACAAGGCGGTGCGACAGTGGCTATTGGTGGGGAGAGACAAGGGAATATTTTACTTCCGACGGTTATTTTAGGCGCGGCACCGACAATGAAAGTATCATGTCAAGAAGTATTTGCACCGATTGTGTTAATTAATCAAGTTTCCTCCATCGATGAAGCGATTGAACTTGTGAATGATTCGCGTTATGGATTGCAAGCTGGCGTATATACAAACAACGTTCACGTCGCATGGGAAGCAGCAGAGAAACTGCATGTCGGTGGGGTGCTTATTAACGATATTCCAACGTTCCGTGTCGATCATATGCCGTACGGTGGGGTGAAAGAAAGCGGCTTTGGTCGAGAAGGAATTCGTTACGCAATCGAAGAAATGACAGAGCTAAAGCTGATTATCTTCAATCGGAACCGATAAAAACTTAACATGATAGGCTCTTGTCATTTTGAACAAGAGCCGTTTTAACTCCATGCAAATACATACTGTAATGAAATAGCTAAATCCTTAAATTGTGAGGAATGCAACGTGTCTTGCTGTCCGTATGTTGCGTGCCGTTGATACGCATCTTCCTGCAAATATATACATCCAAATTGACATTTTAACCTCTGATTCACGCAGCACACCCGATGCGGCGTAACACCTCATCTGGGTGCTGTAAGACGTGCTGTTCAAACCGAGTAATCGACTGGGCGATGTCTTTTTGATCTCTATGCAAGACGTTAGCAATGACTTCATCTTTTAGCCACTTCCATAGCCGTTCAATAGGGTTTAACTGTGGGGAATACGGTGGCAAAAAGATAAAGTGAAAAGTAGCACCTTCTTGACTATCAAGGAATGCTCGCACCATCTTGGCATAATGAATACGCGCGTTGTCCAACACAAGC
>NZ_FOJQ01000047.1 GCF_900111795.1 Anoxybacillus pushchinoensis
TTGTATTCAAGGAAAATAGTCGGCTGGCATATAGATTGTTCAATGAAAAAGGAGCTAGTGTTGAGCGCTTTAAAGCAAGCATATCAGCGTCAACAACCACAAGGATCTATCCTCCATCACTCTGATCGAGGGAGTCAATATGCTTCAAATGACTATCAAGCTAAGCTAATTGAATACGGTATGAAATGTAGCATGAGCCGCAAAGGAAACTGTTATGACAACGCTTGTATCGAATCATTTCATGGGATCATAAAAAAAGAACTAATTTATCAGACTCGTTATAAAACAAGGGAAGAAGCAAAAAAGAGCATATTCGAGTATATAGAAATATTTTACAATAACAAACGTATTCACTCCGCAACAGGGTATTTTTCACCTTCTGAATACGAACGTATGTACTATAAAAAAGGAGCTTAATGAGCATATTAATAGAAAAATGAGACCCGAAAATTTACTTTTTAAAAATAATTAGGACAGCGTCGTAATTGTTTTTAAAAGGCCACCAAGCGATAGCGCGGTAGCTGCTAAAAATTTATAAATTTTTGTGTCTACTTTATTGACCTAATATCACATCTTTTGTATGTATGAGTAGTAGAAATGAAAGTATTGTAGTACAATAGAGTAGGTCGTGGAAAGAAGTTATACATATTTTACTAATCGAGAAAGGATGGACATGAATGCATATGATTGAATTAATTAAGGCGCTCATTTTAGGACTTGTCGAAGGGGTGACAGAGTTTGCGCCTGTTTCGTCGACAGGTCATATGATTATTGTTGATGATATGTGGCTAAAATCGAGCGAGTTTTTAGGAAAATATGGGGCGAATACGTTTAAAGTTGTCATTCAGTTTGGTTCGGTGTTAGCTGCTGTTTTTGTATTTAAAGATAAGTTTTTCGAATTGCTTCATTTGCGAAAGCGTGAAAGAAAAAATGGACCACATTTGACACTCGGACACATTTTCATCGGGCTCGTCCCTGCTGGGGTGTTAGGTGTTTTATTTGATGATTATATTGATGAATATTTGTTTTCGACTGAAACGGTTCTTATTGGGCTTGTGCTTGGAGCGTTGTTGATGATCGCAGCGGATCGTTTCGGGAAACGAACGGTGGCACAAACTGTAGATGATATTACATATAAGCAGGCGTTTATTGTCGGACTTGTACAATGTTTATCCCTTTGGCCTGGGTTTTCGCGTTCAGGCTCGACCATTTCAGGTGGCGTACTCGTCGGAATGAGCCACCGTGCTGCAGCAGACTTTACATTTATTATGGCTGTACCGATTATGGCGGGGGCAAGCGCTATTTCGTTATTGAAAAACTGGGAGCACATTACGTTAGATGCGCTACCGTTTTTCATCGTTGGTTTTATTAGCGCGTTTATTTTCGCGTTAATTGCTATTCGCTTTTTCTTACGTTTAATTAATCGTGTTCGCCTCGTTCCGTTCGCGATTTATCGCATCGTACTTGCGGCGATCATTTATGTCGTTTATTTTGCATAAATAAAAGGCTCCTTTTTATGGGAGCCTTCCTTTTTATGGGAGCCTTTTATTCGTTCAGTTTTTTAATAATTTTCGCCGGATTGCCTCCGACGACTACGTGATCAGGAACATCTTTTGTGACAACAGCTCCTGAAGCGATGACAACGTTATTTCCGATGTTTACGCCCGGATTAATGATTGCTCCGCCACCAATCCACACATGATCGCCGATCGTTACTGGTTTTCCGTATTCTAAACCGGACGCTCTTTCGATTGGATCAATGGGGTGCGTTGCCGTATAAATATGAACGCCGGGGCCAATGAGACAGTTGTGCCCGATACGAATGTCACATACATCTAAAAAAACGCAATTAAAATTCGCAAAAAAATTTTCCCCGACATGAATGTTGTATCCGTAATCGCAATAAAAAGGGGGTTCAACATATACGTTTTGACCTGTTGAGCCAAATAGTTCTTTTAATAAAGAAATGCGTCGTTCGTGTTCATTTTCTAACGTTTGGTTTAATCGTCTTGTTAATTTGCGAGCATGTTCTCGTTCTTTCACTAACTCTGGATCGGTAGCTCGATACACTTGACCACTTATCATTTTTTCTTTTTCTGATTTCATCTTTTTTCAACTCCTCTATTCTCCTGTTTTCATTGTACCATAGCAAAGCGCTATGTTTAAAAAAATCGTCAAAAACGCGTGAGTGCATGATGCAATACGAAGTCTATAATGAATGTGAACAATAACACAAAAAGTTGGTGATGAGAGATGCATAAACATGCGCGTGCGATCGATTATAATGAAAATCCGTTTATTGTCATTTGGGAAGTGACGAGGGCGTGTCAGTTAAAATGTGTACATTGTCGTGCCGATGCTCAACCGTTCCCCGATCCGCGCGAGCTAACATATGAAGAAGGGCTTCGATTAATTGATGACATATATGACATGAACAATCCGATGCTTGTGTTTACAGGTGGAGACTGTATGATGCGCGAAGATTTGTTTGATCTTGCTGAGTATGCGATAAAAAAAGGAATGCGTGTTTCCATTACACCAAGCGCAACCCCGAATGTAACGAAAGAAAAAATGAAAAAAGCAAAAGGGATCGGACTGTCGCGTTGGGCGTTTAGTTTAGATGGACCGACGGCCGACATCCATGATCGATTTCGCGGAACCCCAGGATCGTTCGATTTAACGATTGAAAGCATTCGTTATTTGAATGAGTTACAAATGCCACTACAAGTTAATACCGTCATTTCGCGCTATAACTATAACGATTTAGAACAGATGGCGAAATTAGTTGCTAATTTAAATGCGGTGATGTGGTACATTTTTTTACTCGTACCAACAGGACGTGGGCAAATAGATGACTGCATTACTCCAGTTGAACATGAAGAAGTGTTTCGTTGGTTGTATGAATTAAGCAAAACAGCGCCGTACGATATTAAAACGACGGCGGCACAACATTATCGTCGCGTCGTGATTCAACAAAAAATGAGAGAAAAGCGCATTGAAGCAGGGGATATTCGATATGAACATGCGATAACGACCGATCACGCCTCCATGATCGACGGATTAAAACGAGCGCCAAAAGGTGTCAATGACGGCAACGGTTTCGTTTTCGTCTCCCATACAGGAGATGTCATGCCGAGCGGTTTGCTTCCGATTGTATGCGGCAATGTGCGTGAGCAACCTTTATCCCACATTTACCGTGAATCGGAAGTGATGAAAAACTTACGTCAGCCGGATCGTTACAAAGGAAAATGTGGTGTTTGCGAGTTCCGTTACGTTTGCGGCGGATCGCGTGCTCGCGCTTATGCCGTGACGGGCGATTATATGGAAAGTGAACCGTTTTGCGTATATATACCGGAGCGCATGAGGGGAAAAGGGGAATCCCAAACCGTGTTCGCTTAACGCGAGCGAGGTTTGGGATGATGTACAATTAAAAATCAAAGTTATCTGGATCTGGACCGATGCGGCGGTTTTCGTTTAATGCATCGATCGCATCCATTTCTTCTTTCGTTAACGTAAAGTCAAAAATGTTTGCGTTTTGCGCAATACGTTCAGGTGTGACGGATTTTGGAATCGTGACAACTTCATGTTGTAAGTCCCATCGTAAAATGACTTGAGCCGGCGTCTTGTCATACTTTTTCGCAATGTTGACAAGTGTTGGCTCGTTCAACAGTTCGCCGCCGCGCATGAGCGGTGACCACGCTTCTAATTGGATATGATGCTGTTTACAAAATTCAAGAAGCGGTTTTTGTGTTAAGCGGGGATGGAATTCGACTTGGTTTACCATCGGTTTAATTTCACAGTCGGCGAGAACATCTTCCAAATGGTGAGTTTGGAAGTTGCTTACCCCAATCGCCCGAACAAATCCATCTTTATACAATTTTTCAAGCGCTTTATACGTTTCTTTATATTTCCCTTTCACTGGCCAATGGACTAAGTACAAATCAATATAATCAAAACCGAGCTTTTTTAAGCTTGTGTCGAACGCTTTCAACGTCGATTCATATCCTTGGTCGGAGTTCCACACTTTTGTAGTGACAAAAATTTGGTCGCGAGGGATGCCAGATTCGCGAATCGCTTGTCCGACTCCTTCTTCATTTTGATAAAACGCGGCGGTGTCTACATGGCGATAGCCCACTTCTAGCGCCGTTCGAACAGCTCGTCTCACTTCGTCTCCTTCTTCTACCTTGTAAACCCCTAATCCGAGCCACGGCATACGAACGCCGTTATGTAACGTTGCCCCATCTTGTAAATGTTTCATCGCTCTACCCCTTTCCAATATTTCTCTCTTTTATTATTATCCTGTTTCTGTGAAAAAGCAAAACATATGCTTATACGACGCTATAAATTCAAGTCACGATAATTTGGATGATGCTTTAACAGTTCAGAAACAGTAACAAACGTATACCCTTTCTGTTTTAAAATCGGTAAAATTTCTTTCAATGCTTGTACCGTCTGTTTTCGGCTACCGCTTCCATGGTCGTGAAACAAAATAATTTGTCCAGGCTGAATGTGGCGAATGACGCGGCGGACGATTCGATTCGTTCCGGGGTTTTGCCAATCGTATGTATCTTGATGCTTCGACCACATGACGACCGTATATCCTTGTTCTTTTGCGATGTTCAAGATGCGTTGATTGTAATACCCAAGCGGTGGACGAAATAACGTCGGGCGTTTTCCGGTAATGTGATACAGTACATCGCCTCCTTTTTTTATTTCTTCCTCAATCGTTTGTTTTGATTTTCCACGAAAATCGATATGTTTATATGTATGATTGGCGATCTCATGCCCTTCGTTCATTTGACGTTTAATCATGTCAGGATACTTTTCCGCGCGAAATCCGACAACGAAAAAAGTCGCTTTCGCATCATATTGTTTTAAAATCGCTAAAATGTCAGGAGTGTATAGTATGTCTGGTCCATCGTCAAATGTAATGGCAACCATTTTTTCATTTGTCGGAACGCTCCAAACGATATCATCATTCGTTCGATGTACAGGTGTTGATGCAGTAAGTAAGAAAGATAAAAATAAGAAAAGTACGTTCATTTTTCATCCCCACTTTTTTATATATGATGTGAAAAAAGTTGTTGTGTCATTCTCTTTTCTACGCAAAACATAGTAAAATAAAAATAGTCGATATGCGGAAAGGGATGTAAATTGAGAAAAGTAGTTGGTATCATGACATTTTTAATTGTACTCGTTGCAGGAGGAGTATGTTTGTTCGCACAAGAAAAACAACTAGTGCGCGCAACATGGCTTTGGAATCCATGGTTGCTTGTGGAAAATGAAGATCGTGTCTTGTCATTTTTAGAAAAAAAGCAAATAAGCGATGTATACGTCCAAATCGATGTTGAGGTCCCCATCGATACGTATCGCCAATTTGTCCGTCGGGCAACTGAAAAAGGAATTCGTGTGTATGCGCTCGATGGAGCCCCAAATTGGATTGAACATGAAGAAGCGTTGGAGCGCCTATTTCAACGGCTAGATCAATATGAAAATGTCGCTCAGCCAAATGAAAAGTTTAGCGGCGTACATTTAGACGTTGAACCGTACTTGCACGTATGGTGGCGTACGAATCGCGAGAAGGCGATCGCCTCGTACCAATCTGTTTTACAGCGCGCCCGTCAACTAGCGAATGAGCGATCGTTGCGGTTCGAGGTGGATATCCCATTTTGGTTTGACGAAGTAAAACATAGGGATAAAACGCTCGCGGAATGGGTTATTGCTCATGTGGATGGCGTAACGATCATGGCTTATCGCGATCGGGCTGATGCGATCATTAACATTGTGGAAAAAGAAATGCGATTAGCTAAAAAATACGGAAAACAAGTTGTCGTCGGCGTAGAAACGGGACAAGTCGGTGAAGGAGATGACGTTTCCTTTTTTGAAGAAGATGAGGCGTACATGAACGAGCAACTTGCTATCGTCCAAAAACATTACGCCCGAACAAAAAGTTTTTCTGGTGTCGCGGTGCACCATACAGAACAATGGATGAAACGAAATGGAATTGTGTTTGAATAAAAAATTTTTTTCGCGTTTTGTTGGAGAATATGAAGTGAAATATGGAAAGGGGCTCATGTATGTCTAAACATACGAAACTTATAAACGAAGCAGAAAGACGAGTACAACAGGCAAAAGAAAAAATGGACAGCACGTATCGCTTAGCATACCATATTATGGCGCTGGTAAACTGGATGAATGATCCAAACGGATTGATTCAATGGAATGGAGAGTACCATGTATTTTATCAATTTCATCCCGACAGTCCAAAGTGGGGGCCGATGCATTGGGGGCATGTGAAAAGTAAAGACCTTGTGCATTGGGAGCGTGCACCGATTGCGCTTGCGCCGAGTGAATGGTACGACGAAGGCGGCTGCTTCTCGGGAAGCGCGGTGAATGATAATGGAGTTCTCACACTTATTTACACCGGAAATGTTTGGCTGAATGAGGAGCAAACAGAACTAAAACAATATCAATGTATTGCAACAAGCAAAGATGGCATCCATTTTGAAAAAGACCCGAAAAATCCGGTGCTTTCTGAGCCACCATTTGACTGCCAAGGGCATATTCGCGATCCGAAAGTGTGGAAACGTGGCGACGATTGGTATATGGTGCTTGGGACAAGAGAGGGGAATAACGGAAAAGTCGTTTTATACAAGTCGAAAGATTTACGCCATTGGGAATATGTAAACATTCTTGCGGAGAGCGATGGTCGTTTAGGCTATATGTGGGAGTGCCCAGACGTCTTTCATTTGAACGGCAAAGATATTTTGTTGTTCTCACCGCAAGGAATCGAACCAGAAGGCGATCGCTTTCAAAACCTTCATCAAACGGGCTACGTTGTCGGAACGCTTGATTATGAAACGGGAAAACTAGCGCACGGAGCGTTTGAAGAACTCGACAAAGGGTTTGATTTTTATGCCGCGCAAACGTTCGAAGATGAACCAGGGCGACGTATTTTGTTCGGCTGGATGGATATGTGGGAGTCACAAATGCCGACGCAACAACACGGATGGGCCGGAGCGTTAACCATTCCGCGTCTTTTGGAATTAGCGGATGATGAGAAGCTGTTGATGAAGCCAGTGCCGGAATTACAATTATTGCGCGAAGAACATATGCGTCTGGAATCGATTTCAGTAAATGAGGGAACATATGCGTTGCCGATGAAAGGTGACCGACTTGAGTTGCTCGTCCGCTTTTCGTTAGCTGATTTTCAAGGGAACGCATTTGGTGTGAAAGTGCGTTGTGCGGAAGACGGAAGCGAAGAAACGGTTTTCTGCTATGATGTGAAGGACTGTACAATGACGTTTGACAGAAACCGTTCTGGCCAAGGAGAGGAAGGCACTCGTCGAGCGGTGCTAGATGGACAGTTAGGAGATGTCATTACGTTTCATTTCTTTATCGATCGCTCATCTGTCGAACTATTTGTCAACGATGGTCGACTTGTCATGACGGGAAGAATATATCCTTCTGAAACGAGCCAAGGCATCGAACTGTTTGCAGAAGGCGGGGATATTACGGTTTGTTCTATCGATGCATGGAAATTGAAAGATATTTGGCTCGAGGAATAAAAATCGCCCACTTTTGTCGTGGGTGATTTTTATGTACTTGCTTATGGCTTCGTCACATTGTTTTGTATATTTTTTTCAGATGAGTTTCGGCAATTTGTTCTTGAAATAGGCATGTGACAATGCGGTGGTCTTTTCATGCATTCTTTATAGTGTTTCGGTCAAACGATTTTTGTTATGGAATAATTCCTATTTCTTATAGATGTTTTAATTTTCTTTTTACAGTGATGTAATTAAACGGACCTAATAACAAAAAATCTAACAATTCACCCATCATTTCAAAATGTAGCTTCAATAGCGTTTTTATCTTTCTTTTCCCTCTGTCCTCTTTTTTGTTTTTGATATCTCACTTAAATTTTACCTTTTTCCATCGTAACATATTGACAAAAAAAAAAAAAAAAAGGATAAAATTTTATTGTGAATATTGTGACGATTGGGTGTGTTTGTTGTGAAATTGTATTTACCTTTTTTAAGGGAGATTGAGGTGAAATTCAAGGAAAATTCTTGTCGTATCGAGTCGACTGATGGTTTTTTTGATTTAAGTCATGTAATAGAAAAGGGGGAGGAAGAAAATATATTAAGCATTTTCTTTAGGAAGCAGAGAATTCTAGAAATAAGCATCGACCTATTAACAAAAATGAAAGAGGATTTTAAGGATACTTGCTTAGTAAAATGTTTGACATGCATGGGGGTGGAAAAAAATCATCAAGGGGTACTTTTTCCATTACAGCCAACAAGTGATTTTAGCGTTTATGATCGGGAATTATGTGTGTTTATAGAATTTCTTTATGTAAAAAAAGATATGCCTGTTGTCATCGTTATTGAGCAAAATAATACAATGGTATACGGTAATATAGACGTTATACCGGCTGGAAAGGGTGGGGGTTATCACAGAACTTTTGCACACGTTATTTTATTTGAACACAATCAGCTCTTAGAGCATGTTCAAAAAGCGAATGAATATAAATTTTTCGTGCATTTGTTAAATGGTAGGAAGCTTGCTGAGGGTGTTTTTCGTATAAGGCAGGAAAAGCTTTCATATGGTAAGAAGTATTTTAATTCTTATAGCTATCATTTTGATCAAAAAATATAAGGGATACTGTTTGGATTTTTCTTATGAATATGTAAGAATAAGGACGCTTTTTTGTATAAATAAATGATTCTATGGATTACAGCTATTCATTACTTATCATTACATTTCATTTCTAGTGGAAAGGATGGTTAGCAATGTCTACATGGAATAGAATCGAATCAGGAATTAAACAAGGATTAAAGGATGTAGCGGATTCGTATGGAATTAATTTGAGTGGTGCTGCTAATACTGCTAGTAAGGTAGGTCCGGCTGCAGTAGGTGCTCGTAATGGTTGGAGAGAAACAGGAGCAGAAGTTAGAACTAAGATATCTCAAGCAGAAACGAGATTGGCAGCTGGGAGAATTGAAAAGACAGCAACACAGACGATGATCAAAGGAGCAGCTAAAGGAGCGATCAAAGCGGTAGGAATATGGGGATTCATACCTGATATAGCGATCTTTGCGAATGGTTTTAGAAAAGGGTACTCAGCTGCAGGCAACTAGGAGGGCTTATAGTGGGCGCTTACGAAATACACGGAATTTTCCTCGTGGTCTTTATCTATTGGCAACTATTTTATGCTGTTAAGGAAAAGGATACCGGTCATATTGTTTATGTTGTTGCTCCTATATTATTAATGTTTGTCTTTATTTATACAACTCTTTTTGATTTCATTCCTCCTTATCTACGTATCGGGATTGTTGTTATTGTATACATGTTGCTTATTGTAGTTGGTCTTAGAAATACAAAGAGGGAAATTAGAGAAGCGAAATTTAGAAACAAGAGTGATATGTAATTTGTGATGATAGTTGTACCCTAACGCTCGACTAGCACTACAAGGTATCGTCGTTTCCACTGGGTTACAGGTCAACGAAATTAAAGGTAAATTGCGAAGTAGAAATATGGAATGGTGTCATGACAAACAATGGTTATAGAGAGATGAAGATGGCAGCAGAAGGCGGGGATATTACGGTTTGTTCTATCGATGCATGGAAATTGAAAGATATTTGGGATGAACGGTAAGAGGCGGTTTTCTCCGCCTCTTTTTATCATGAACGGTGATTGTCCTCACATGAAAGGAATAATATAAAGTGTAGCAAAAAAGCGAGCTGGAGGATAGCGATGGGGAGATTGATCGGTTATATCGTAGCGTATATCGTTATGGTTTTTGTAAATGTTTTAGCTGAGTGGCTTCCTTTGAACGGACAGACGACAGGGGAGATATCGCGAAAAGTAAATGTGGTATTTACACCGGCAGGGTATGTATTTTCGATTTGGGGTGTTATTTATACGTTGTTAGCCATTTGGATTTTGCGACAAATTCCTTCTTCACGGCGTCATCTATCCATTTACCGTCAAGCATTCGTTCCGTTTGTCATTAGTTGTATGTTCAATGCGTTATGGATTGTTGTATGGCATTATGAATATTTTGTTTTATCTGTTGTTGTTATGCTTGCTCTCCTTTTTACACTCATTTCTTTATATATATCGGTCAAACAAACGAAGCCAGCTTTTTTCGATCTGTTGCCATTTTCATTTTATTTAGGTTGGATTAGTGTCGCGACGATTGCTAATGTGTCATTTGTTTTAGCTTACGAGGGATGGGATGGATTTGGTTTGCCGCATGCTTTTTGGGCGATAATGATGTTATTTGCAGCAGCTACTTTAGCGTTTGTTTTTGCGAGTTGCGAGCACGATTACATATATCCGCTCGTTTTTGTGTGGGCGTTTATCGGTATCGGGGTGAAAAATCAAGGAACTGAGCCTCTCGTTGCTTATGTTTCCTTTTTACTTGCAGGTGTTATACTCATTAGTACAACTACCTTATACAAAGGAAAGCGATGATGTGGCACGCTATTTGTCAATCACAAGGATCAGGGGTTATTCTCTGATTTTTTTTATGTGACGCGAGATATCCCTCCACATTTTCTCCATATTTTTTCTGTTATAATGAAGAAAAAAATAAGTGAGGAAGGAATATTTGTGCGAAAAATTTCGCTTAAATTAGGGCTGTTGTTTTTTGTTTTTGTGTTTGCCATTGAAATGAGCTTATTTACTGCGCTATATGTAACGCTTGTCGACGCAAAAATCCACGAAGAATTTGAACATTTATTAGCGCGAGGCAATAATCACCGTGCAGTATTGGAAAGTCATTATGATGAAATAACGTTGCAACATGTCGTCATGATGGAATCTGAGGCGGAGACGGATGTTGCGATTACAAATGAAAAAGGCGATATATTATATTTTTCAGATCATATTTTCCCAATAGCAAAGCGATGGATTGATCAGACGAAGTTGAACGATATTCCATACGATGGAAAAGTCATTCAAGACAATTGGAAAAACGAGCGATATATTGCTACAGCCAGTCCAATTCGGATTAATGGAAAAATTACTGGTTATGTGTATATGTTTCAAAAAACTTCTTCCATTCAACGCATGATTAATCAGCTGAAGCATCATTTTATCATTGCGGGCATGCTTTCTGTCGGTTTAACAATTATCACCATTTTCTTCTTATCAAGAGCCATTACGATTCCGCTCATTCGCATGAAGCGAGCGACTGAAAAGTTAAGCAAGGGCGATTTCTCCGTTCGTCTGCAAGTAAAAGGAAAAGACGAGCTAGCACAGCTAGGTAAAGCGATTCAAACGTTGGCAAAGGATTTAGAATACTTAAAAAAAGAAAGAAACGAATTTCTCGCCAGTATTTCTCATGAACTTCGTACTCCGTTGACGTACGTCAAAGGATATGCGGACATTGCAAGAAGGCCAACGCTTGAGGAGGAAGAAAGAGCAAAATATTTGTCTATTATTTATGAGGAAGCAGAGCATATGCAAAAATTAGTGAAAGACTTGTTTGAGCTTGCGAAAATGGATCAACATTCGTTTCAAATCGAGAAAGAGCCAACTCCACTATGTCTTTTTTTTAAAAAAATATACGAGAAAATGTATCCTGCTTTTCAGACGAAAAATATGTCGCTTGTCTACCGCTGTGATGAGGACATTACTGTCCATATCGACCAACAGCGTTTTGAACAAGTGATGATGAATCTTTTGGACAATGCGTTAAAATATTCTCACCAAGGTTCTACCGTTTTCATTGATGTAAGAATGGAGAAAAAGAACGTGATGATCATGATTTCCGACGAAGGAATAGGAATTCCTGAAGCAGATTTGCCGCATATTTTTGAACGATTTTACAGGGTGGATAAATCAAGATCGAGAACAGGCGGAGGGACGGGATTAGGCTTGGCGATTGTGAAAGAAATTGTCGAAGCGCACGGCGGTTCGATTTACGCAACGAGCCAATGTAGAAAAGGGACGACGATGATCATTACGTTACCGAAGGGAGATGAACATGTACACGATATTACTAGTTGATGACGAAAAACGAATGTTGGATTTATTAGAGCTGTATCTTACACCGAAAGGGCACCGTTGTGTGAAATGCGAGTCAGGGGTAGCGGCGATCCGCTATTTAGAAAACAATAAAGCGGATCTCGTTTTGCTTGATGTGATGATGCCAGAGATGGACGGATGGGAAACGTGCAAACAAATACGAGAGTTTTCGGACGTTCCGATTATTATGGTCACCGCAAGAGGGGAAACGACAGATGTTGTCCAAGGGTTGAAAATTGGAGCAGATGATTATATTACAAAACCATTTGACGAATCTGAGCTGCTCGCTCGGATCGAAGCGGTATTGCGCCGTTCTGTAGGAAAACAAACGAAACTGGAGTTTCATGGCTTAGTTTGGGATGAGGGGCAGCATAAAGTTCAATACGCTGGGCACGATATTTTTCTCACACCAAAAGAGTTTGCGATTTTAGGACTTTTTCTCAAAAATCCAAATCGCGTATTTAGTCGAGAACAACTGATCGTGACATTATGGGGGTATAACGCCAATACGGAAGAACGAACTGTCGATTCACATGTGAAAAATATTCGCGAAAAGCTCCGCCAAGCCGGTTTTCCCGTTGATCAATTTTTACAAACCGTTTGGGGGGTAGGGTACAAATGGGGGACGTAAATGGAACAACAGATCATTGCGTTATTTCGAACATATGAACCATTCGCTTTTTTCATCAGCATCGCAATCAATATCGTGATTAGTATTTTAGGCGTTGTTCCGAGCGTTTTTCTCACTGCTGCTAACTTGGCGGTATTTGGCTTTTGGAAAGGTACCTTTTTATCGTTTGTCGGGGAGGCGGTGGGAGCGATTGTTTCTTTCGTTTTATATCGGAAAGGGTTTCGTCAACTTTCGGAAACGAAATGGTTTTCCTATCCGCAAGTCAGACGTTTGCTTATGGCAGAAGGAAAAGAAGCATTTTTGCTTGTTGTATCTTTGCGTCTTCTGCCATTTGTTCCATCAGGAATTGTCACGTTCGTTGCCGCTATTGGGCGCATGTCGCTTCTTCTTTTTGTAGCCGCCAGCTCGCTCGGAAAGCTGCCAGCACTTTTGTTAGAGGCATATTCGGTGTATCAAGTGATGAATTTGACATGGCAAGGGAAAGTGATATTGACACTTCTATCTGTTTTTTTATTTATCTTTACTTGGAAGAAAGTTACTCAAAAAAAGACTTAGGCAAACCAACTCCATACATTTTGCAAATCTTTCTGTTATAAAATGTGCGAAATCTACATTATACAAAGGAGAGTCGACCATGACAAAAATGACGAAAGCAATCATCATTACATTCTCCATTCTTCTTCTAAGCGCTTGTTCATCATCCAATGAAAAAGAACAGTCCTTTATTACGAGCAAAGAACAAGCAAAATCCAACACATCTGTTACAAATAATCCTTTCTTTAAAGAAAAGAAAGAAGGAAAGTTCGAACATTTACATGGAATTGGTTATGCAGGCAACCAAAATGCGATTTACTTTGCTACACATGAAGGTTTACTTGTTTACCAAAATAATAAGTGGTATGAAACGACTTCCAATAAACATGATTATATGGGCTTTTCTGCAACAGACGATGGGTTTTATGCATCGGGACATCCAGAAGAAGGTTCATCTTTAGGAAATCCGCTTGGTCTTGTAAAAAGTCTTGATCATGGACAAACGTTGATGAACTTAGGGTTTTATAAAGAATCTGATTTTCATTATATGGCAGTTGGCTATAAAAGCCATACGATTTATGTCGTGAACCAAGAAGAAAACAAAACGCTAGGACAAGGGGTATTTTACAGTAAAGACGACGGCAAAACGTGGTCGCAAAGTCAATTAAACGGCCTACCGCAAACTGCTGCAGGAACGATTGCTGCCCATCCAACGGACGAAAATATGGTCGGAATTAGTACATCAGAAGGAATTTTTGTTTCAAGAGATAATGGGAATACGTTTGAACGGTTCACTCGAAAAATCAATACGACGACGTTTACGTTCCAAGAAAAATCCATTGTATTTGCAGCTGTAGAGAACGATAAGCCTATCCTAATCAAACAATCACTAGACACAAAACAAGAAGAAGTTCTTTCCGTTCCTGCATTGGATGAAAAAGATCATATCATGTATATCACTTCTAATCCAGCAAATGACAACGAAATAGTGATTGCGACGATGAACGGGGATATTTTCATGACAAAAAATAACGGTGCAAGCTGGACAAAACTAGCATCGAAAGGGAAAATATAAAAAGACATGCGGGTGCATGTCTTTTTGCTTACTGAAAATATATCGCTCCACAATTTCTATAAAATTCACTGCTACAATGTATACATCAGATAAAGAAGAAGGTGAGAAGAAGGGTGTATTCGTTCTTGAGTCAAATCAGTAACTTTCTAAGTCAACCGTTTCTTAATATGGCAAATAGCATGACAGCGATTCCTATTTTGTCAGCCTTTCTTCTTGGCATCGTAGGAGCGATGGCTCCGTGTCAAATCACTAGTAATTTAGGAGCGATCACATTATACAGTAATCAGTCTTTGCAAAAAGGAATGGCTTGGAAAGAGTTGTTTTTATTTATTTTTGGTAAAATCGTTGCTTTTTCCGGTTTAGGCTTGATTGTCTGGGTCTTGGGGAAAGAGATTCAAAGTACGCTAACATTGTATTTTCCGTGGTTAAGAAAGCTCGTTGGTCCCATTCTCATTCTTGTAGGTTTGTATTTGTTAGGGCTTTTTAAAATGTATTGGAACGTTACCTTGTTCAAAGTGCCTGAGAGATGGCGAAAAGGAAAAATCGGTTCGTTTTTCATGGGATTTGGCTTTTCATTAGCTTTTTGTCCAACGATGTTTATGCTGTTTTTTGTCACTCTCATGCCTCTCGTCTATTCAACGTCTTATGGGGTGCTATTACCGAGCATCTTTGCCGTTGGAACTTCTGTACCTGTTATTTTCTTTATCTTTGTCCTTTGGTACTTAGGATTTAGCGGCACTCTGATGAAAAAAGGAAGGCAGGTAGGAGGGATTATTCAAAAAGCAGCCGGAATCGTGATGGTTTTACTTGGTATATTAGATACGACCACTTATTGGTTTTAAAGTTAGGAAAAGGAGGGAAACTCAATGATGTTTGGCGGTTCTTTCATGATGGTTGGGATCATGTTATTTTGGGTTGTATTAATCGCCGTTGGTTTTTATCTCTTATATCGTTTTATTAATGGTCGTAAAGAAGAACTCTCTCCGATGGAAATCTTGAAAATACGATTAGCCAAAGGAGAGATTTCTTTAGAGGAGTTTGAACGGCTGTCGAAAAAATGTGAATAATAAACTGAGAATGCTGTATTTGATAATTTAAAATTGAGCCACTTTTGAAGGGTTCGATCACATAAAAAATGAGCCACCTGATTTCCAATTTTCATTACCTCCCTTATGATTGAAAGTGCCTAAACTTTTCATCAGAGGGAGAGAAAAAGGATGATCAAGATGGCTCAATTTCATCATATCAAATTCTTGTATGAGGTAGAAGGGCTATCCCAACGACAAATTGCTCAAAAATTAGGGATTTCAAGAAATACCGTAAGCAAATATCTAAAACAGAATGAGGCTCCAACCACCATTCATCGGCAGAAAAACTATCATGGAAAGGAGTATTCCGATGAAACAAAGCGAGTCTTACCCATTATTGATCAATGGCTCGAAGGCGATCTAAAACGTTGGGGAAAACAACGCCATACCGCTGCCAGAATTTATCGAAGATTAGTCGATGAGTACAATTTCAAAGGATCTGAGTCCAACATCCGTAAGGTTGTAGCCAAACGTAAGAAAAAGCTGCAGGAAGTCTTTATTCCCCTTGATTTTCAACTCGGCCACCAATTCCAATTCGACTGGGGAGAGGCGGATATTATTCTACAGGGTCGAACACAACGGATTTACCTCTTTTGTATGCAACTTTCGGCAAGTCGAATGCGATTTGTACGAGCATACCTACATGAGAAACAGGAGGCTTTCTTAGATGGCTTTGTCCATGCGTTTGAATTCTTTGGAGGAGTACCTACCGAAGGGGTATTTGATAATTTAAAAACGGCTGTAGTAAAAATACTCCAAGGGAGAGATCGTCTCGAACAGGATGCTTTTCTAGCCTTACAAGCCCACTATTTGTTTAAGGCAGAGTTTTGTAATATTCGTTCCGGGAATGAAAAAGGACGAGTGGAAGGGACGGTCGGATACGTAAGAAGAAACGCCTCCGTTCCGCTTCCGGACGTACAATCGCTGGAGGAATTAAACGCTTATCTATTGGACTGGTGTTTGAGAGAGGCGGAAGAAAAAACCGTTCCGTTCACTAAAGAAACGGTTGCGCAAATGTGGGCGAAAGAAAAGGAGTATCTACACCCATACCCGTCAAGTTTAGTGTTAAGGGTCGTTGTGTCCATACGCAATGTTTGTGATCATTAGCTGAAGAAAAAGAATACCACATGTTTTAGGC
>NZ_FOJQ01000092.1 GCF_900111795.1 Anoxybacillus pushchinoensis
GAAATCATCTATTACCTGTTAACTCGGAAGGAACCGTATAAAGAATTAGGGGCAGACTATTGGGATCGTCAACGGGAAGCAAAGATCGTGCGTCAAACGGTGAAGAAATTAGAGGGGTTAGGGTACGAAGTGAAGTTAGAAAAAATGGGTGCATAAGGGAATTAAACCATATATAAACTTTAATACCTTCCTTTGGAAATTATATTCCAAAGGCTAGGTGGGGGTTGTTTTTTGCCAAATTTTGTTTTCAGGATAGATTTTATAAAGATCTAGAAGAGGGAGAAATTCGATTTGTTAAAACTGAAAACGGCTGGTCAGTTCAGTTTAAACAAAGGTTACCAAAAGGCAAAAAACCTAGAAGCATTTTAGACGATAAAGGAAATACTAGTACTGGAGCAGAGGAAGTTTTCAGTCTTTTTAATCGACATGTGTTCTCTAATCCTAAGCCAGTTGAATTAATTAAATATTTTATTGAATTTTTAACTGATGATAACGATATCGTTTTAGACTTCTTTAGTGGTTCAGCAACTACTGCTCATTCAGTAATGCTGTTGAATGCAAAATCAACAAGTAGAAAAAATAAATTTATATTGGTTCAGCTACCGGAATTACTTCAAGAAAATGAAGAAGCGTACAAACTTGGTTATAAAAATATTTGCGAAATCGGAAAAGAACGCATCCGTCGTGCAGGCGATAAGATTGTCGAGGAAACAGGGAAAACAGATTTAGATATTGGCTTTAAAGTATTTAAACTTGATTCTTCTAACGTCAAGCCTTGGGACCCAGACTTCGCAAATCTTGAACAAACCCTTTTCGACCTGCAGGATAACATAAAACAAGACCGTACAAAAGAAGACTTATTGTATGAAATTTTACTAAAAATTGGTTTACCGCTCACAACGCCAATCGAAGAGATTGACTATAACGGGAAAACGATTTACAACGTCGGATTTGGTTCCGTTTTATTATGTCTAGAAGATGAGATTGATTTAGACATTGTTAATGAGATGATGAAACGTCAGTCAGAGCATATGCCGCCGAAAGTGATTTTCAAAGAGACTGGTTTCATCAATGATTCCGTGAAAACGAATGCGATTCAAACATTGAAAAAGAACGGAATCACGGATGTTAGGAGTGTATAAGCCATGAAGTTAAAGTTTATTTCTGACTTAGATTATCAAAAGCAGGCGATTGATTCCGTTGTGCAAATATTTAAAGGCCAACAAATGAAACAGTCCAACTTTACTGTATATTATGGTACGCAAGAAGAAGCCGGCATGATTCAAACGGCATTAGGCATAGGGAACCGTTTGGACCTTACTTCTCAAGAAATTTTAAAAAATGTCCAAGCCATCCAAATGAAGAACGGTTTGCCGCGCAGCGAAACGCTCGATGGGATGAATTTTACCGTTGAAATGGAAACGGGAACCGGAAAAACGTATGTGTATTTACGGACGATTTACGAATTAAATAAACATTACGGTTTTACAAAGTTTGTCATTGTCGTGCCATCTGTGGCGATTCGCGAAGGTGTGTATAAGTCATTGCAAATTACGAAAGAGCATTTTGACGAGTTGTACAACCGTACGCCGTTAGAGTACTTCATTTATGATTCGCAAAAGCTCGATAAAGTGCGTAACTTTGCGACGGCAACAACGATTCAAGTGATGATTATTAATATCGATGCCTTCCGTAAAAGTTTTGAAGACCCGGAAAAAGAAGATAAAGCAAACGTTATTCATCGGACGAACGACCGACTAAACGGTTATCGTCCGATAGAGTTCATTCAACAAACGAATCCGATTGTCATCATCGATGAGCCGCAAAGTGTCGATACGACACCGAAGTCAAAAGAGGCGATCGCATCGCTAAATCCGTTATGTACTTTGCGTTATTCGGCTACCCATGTCGATAAATACAACATGGTGTACCGTCTTGATGCAGTGGATGCCTATAATCAAAAACTCGTAAAGAAAATTGAAGTAATGTCCGTCCGTTCTGAAGAATCATTTAACGTCCCTTATATAAAATTAGTAGAAGTAAAAGAAGGAAAAGCAAAAATTGAACTTGATGTTGAAACGCGCGGCAAAGTGAAACGAACAACAAAAACAGTAAAATATGGGGACGATTTATACGATATTTCTGGAGAACGGGAATTGTACCGCGGCTATATTGTTGAACAAATTGATTGGACAGAAGGAAATGAGTCCATTGAAGTAAACGGTCATTATTTGCGAGTAGGTGACGTCATTGGCGATATTGACGACGATACGATTAAACGATATCAAATCCGCAAAACGATTGAGGAGCATCTAGATAAAGAACTGCGTCTAAGACCGCGCGGCATTAAAGTGTTAAGTCTTTTCTTTATTGATAAGGTGGCCAACTATCGTGATTATGATAAAGATGGTAATCCAATTAAAGGAAAATACGCCATCATGTTTGAAGAAGAATACAAGAAATTAATTCAGAAGCCAAAATATCGTACATTATTTAATGACATCGATGTTGATATGGATGTAGAGAAAGTTCATAACGGATATTTTGCGCAAGATAAAAAAGGAAGGTTAAAAGATACAAAGGGAAATACAGAAGCGGATACAGATGTGTACAATTTGATTATGAAAGACAAAGAGCGCTTATTAAGCTTAGACGAGCCGCTTCGCTTTATTTTCTCACACTCGGCACTTCGCGAAGGATGGGATAACCCGAATGTGTTTCAAATCTGTACATTAAAAGATTCAGCAGGGACATATGTATCAAGGCGGCAGGAGATTGGCCGCGGTCTACGTTTAGCAGTGAACCAAAACGGGGAACGTGTCCAAGACTATAACGTCAACACGTTAACGGTTATGGCCAATGAATCATATGAAGAATTTGTTGCCTCATTGCAAAAGGAAATGGAAGAGGAAACAGGCGTAACATTTGGTAAATTTGAAAAGCATGTGTTTGCAAAGTTAGTCTATATCGATCCAGATACAGAAGAACCTGTGCAAATGGGGTATGAGTTGTCGGCAAAATTATATGAAGAACTGAAACAACATGATTATATTGACGAAAATGGAAAGGCAAAGCCATCATTAAAAGAAGCGTTAGACAAGCATGAATTAAACTTCAGTGATGAGTTTCAACCTTGGAAACAAGCGATTATAAAAGAAATAAGACACTATTTACAACGCTTGCCGATAAAAAATGCAAACGATCGAAAAAAAGTTCAATTGAATAAAGCGATTTTAGATAGTGAAGAGTTTATTCAGTTGTGGGAGAGAATAAAATATAAAACTGTCTATTCTGTTGAATTCGATAGCGAACAATTAATTAAGAAAAGCATTGCAAGCATTCAAAAAATGCCGCCGATTCATAAAATTCGTATTTTAAGCCGAAAAGATCAAGTGACGATGGACAAAGTGGAAGGAATTCATGCGCAAACGGTGAGTGAGCGTGTCGAAGATTATGTTACCGCTCATCATACATTGCCGGATATTATAACAGAGCTGCAAAATCGTACAAATTTAACGCGGAAGACGATTGTGGAAATTTTAACCGGATGCAAGCGCCTTGACGATTTTAAAAACAACCCGCAAAAGTTTATTGAAGAAGTGACGAAAATCATCCAGCGGGAAATGAGATTATTGCTCAATGACGGTGTCAAATATTACAAAATCGGCGACGATGCGTATTATGCCGTCGAATTGTTCCAAAACGAAGAGCTGCTGGCCTACTTAAACGACAATGCCATTCGCAGCGAGAAGTCACCGTTTGACCATGTCGTTTACGATTCGGATATTGAAGCAAGCTTCGCCCAGCGCTTTGAAAACGACGAAAACGTCAAAGTATACGTCAAGCTGCCAAGCTGGTTCAAAGTCGACACCCCAATCGGTTCGTACAACCCAGACTGGGCGCTTGTCATTGACAAAGATGGAGAAGAAAAACTATATTTTGTTCTTGAAACAAAAGGCACGGAAATTGAAGAATTTTTACGTCCCGAAGAAAGAGCAAAAATCGACTTTGCCCGCAAACACTTCGAAGCGATCGGCACCAACATCGAATTCATCGGACCGGAGAAAGATGTGAATCAGTTTATGCTGCGGGCGATAAGCCGTTAATAATTCATCTAAGACAGAAGCTGTAGGGCTTCTGTTTTTTTTGATTTTGTGACAGGGTTCGACAGAATATTTCAGCGAACAGTGCCTGGCACTGTTCGCTTATATAAGCAATCCTTAAATTTGCAAAGCTTGCTTTACGGTTTCCTTCAGAGGGGTCAAGGATCCGATCAGTTTTTGCAGATCATCTGATGTTTTGGACGCTTCTCCTTTGGAAATCGCGTCATAGATCGCTGCCGTAATTTCAGCAAACGGCTCAGGGACACCAGCGTTTACGAGGAAATTTTTCTCTTCTTCGAATGAGACAGGCTGATGCACGACTTTTTTGCCGGAAACCTCGGAGAGAATTTGGGCAAGTTCATCAAAGGTCCACGGTTGATTGGAAACAAGGTTATACGTTTTGTTTTCATGCCCTTCCTCTGTAAGAACCGTTGCGGCAGCCAAAGCAAGTTCATTGCGTGTTACTGAATTAACGATCCCGCTTCCCACATTCGTAACAATTGCTCCAGACTCTATGGATGCGCGCAGCCCCTCATTTACAAAAAAGTCCGTATATAAGGCATTACGCAGGAAAGTATACGGGATATTGGTCGTACGGATGGCATATTCCGTTGCTAAATGTACGTGTGCAAGGGGAATTATTGATTCCTCAGCAAAGGCATATCCTGTGTAAGCAATATGTTTGACTCCCGCATCTCTGGCAGCTTTTACGACATTTGCATGTTGAACGATAAGAAGCGTATTATCATAATGCGGACCTGAGATAAAGAGCAGCTTGGAAGCGCCAGCAAAAGCCTTTTCAAGAGATTTCGGATCATCATAATCACCGTGACGAACTTCCACTCCTTGATCGGCAAGAACGGAGGCTTTTTCCACATTACGGGCAATGGCAATGATTTGACTTGCAGGCACTTTTTTGAGTAAATGTTGAATAACTAAACCTCCGAGTTGACCAGTAGCGCCAGTAACGACGATTGACATTGAAAATATCCTTCCTTTCTTTTCATAAATTTTTGAGAGCAAATGTAACTATCCTGAAAACAAAATTTGGCAAAAAACAACCCCCACCTAGCCTTTGGAATATAATTTCCAAAGGAAGGTATTAAAGTTTATATATGGTTTAATTCCTTTATGCACCCACTTTTTCTAACTTCACTTCGTACCCTAACCCCTCTAATTTCTTCACCGTCTGACGCACGATCTTTGCTTCCCGTTGACGATCCCAATAGTCTGCCCCTAATTCTTTATACGGTTCCTTCCGAGTTAACAGGTAATAGATGATTTCTAATATCGTTCGTCCAACTGCCATACTCGCTCGATTCGCCCCTCTTCTTGCGGCTATGCGGTGATATTTCGCGGATAAATACGTATCCTTCT
>NZ_FOJQ01000095.1 GCF_900111795.1 Anoxybacillus pushchinoensis
TAAATGATCGAGCCCACCTTCATTAAAACGTGCCACATAAAGTGCAACCGATTGACGGCATAGATTAACCATTTTTGCGACATCTTTTCCAAGAAACCCTTCCATGACGAGACGAACGGCAGTCACCCGAACACGAAGGGAAGCATCTTTGATTTTCCGTTCTTGTTTCCGAAGTGTTCGAGGTGTCCAACCGTGATCATTTGTAATTTTAAGACGTTTCATGTCCTTTCCGCTCCTTTTATACGTGGGTATTTAGGAGCAGTATAACCATGAAAAAAGGTGTTCATACAGAAGTCATGGTTTTAAGGTGCATGTATATAGTTTCCTGTAATCTCTAGACGCTCTCCTTCTTTGCTTAATAGGGTAGCGACAACTGTCACATTCCCAATGGATTGAATGCCATTTCCATATGTACATAGTACATTGGATGTTTTATCATCTGCTTCTAAGGCATTTCCGATGGCTTGCAGTACGTTTCCCTACAAATCAAGAGCGAACTGTTTTTTCTCACTTAAAGAAGGAATGCTTCCAACAGCTGATGTGCCCGTGCCTAAAGCTTGGGTAAAAGTTCTCATTTGAGGATCCATACTCATTCTCCTACGTTCATTTTGCTCGTATATCATATGCAAGTCATTTTGTTCGGTTAATTGTTAGAAAATTTAATAAAAAAGACGATATCTTGACCGATGAGGAACGAAGTTGGTAGAATGGATTAAAATTTAAGATGTGCACCTTCGTATATCCTCGATAATATGGTTCGAGAGTCTCTACCGGGACACCGTAAATGACCCGACTACGAAGGCAGTGTTCTATATTGCTAGAATTCTGCCTTCGTTTTTTTATGAGGAGGTATGAATGCTAGCTTTTTTATTATGTGTAGATGGGGTGATTTCGTTTGAGTCAGCAGGAAATGATCGTCGTTTTAGATTTCGGTAGTCAGTACAATCAGTTAATTACGCGCCGCATTCGTGAGTTTGGGGTATACAGCGAGCTGCATCCACATACGATTACGGCCGAGCAAATTCAACAAATGAATGTAAAAGGAATTGTCTTTTCGGGTGGACCAAATAGCGTGTATGATGAACAATCGTTTACGTGCGATCCAGCGCTTTTTCAGTTAGGTATTCCGATTTTAGGTATTTGTTATGGTATGCAGCTGATGACACACCATTTAGGCGGAAAAGTAGAAAAAGCGACGCATCGAGAATACGGAAAGGCAACGATTACGGTGCAGCGTCCGTCGCAATTGTTTAGTGATTTACCGACGGAGCAAATTGTTTGGATGAGTCATGGAGATTTAGTGACGAAAACGCCGGAAGGGTTTACTATTGATGCGACAAGCCCATCTTGCCCAATTGCGGCGATGAGCGATGAAACGAGAAAGTTTTATGCTGTTCAGTTTCATCCTGAAGTACGTCATTCCGTATATGGTAATGAGTTGTTGAAGCGATTCGTGTTTGAAATTTGTGAATGCAAAGGCGACTGGACGATGGGAAGTTTTATTGATCACGAAGTTCGTAAAATTCGCGAACTCGTCGGCGATAAAAAAGTGCTTTGCGCCTTAAGTGGCGGTGTGGATTCATCGGTGGCGGCAGTTCTCGTCCATCGGGCAATCGGTGATCAGTTGACATGTATTTTTGTTGACCACGGTTTGCTTCGTAAAGGCGAAGCGGAAAGTGTGATGAAAACGTTCTGCGAAGGCTTTCATATGAATGTCATTAAAGTAGATGCAAAGGAACGATTTTTAAATAAATTAAAAGGTGTAAGTGATCCGGAGCAAAAACGAAAAATTATCGGAAATGAATTTATTTACGTTTTTGATGATGAAGCAGCAAAGCTAGATGGCATCGAATTTTTAGTACAAGGTACGTTGTATACTGATATTATTGAAAGCGGCACAGCGACAGCCCAAACGATTAAATCTCATCACAATGTCGGTGGTTTACCAGAAGATATGAAGTTTAAATTAATCGAGCCATTGAATACGCTCTTTAAAGATGAAGTGCGAGCGCTCGGTACAGAATTAGGTATTCCGGATGAAATTGTATGGCGTCAACCGTTTCCAGGACCTGGACTTGGCATTCGTGTATTAGGGGAAGTGACAGAAGAGAAGTTAGAGATTGTTCGTGAATCAGACGCCATTTTACGTGAAGAAATAAAAAAAGCCGGGCTTGATCGTGAAATTTGGCAGTACTTCACGGTTCTACCTGACATTCGTAGCGTAGGTGTAATGGGTGATGCGCGCACGTATGATTATACGGTCGGTATTCGTGCAGTCACTTCGATTGACGGTATGACAGCGGACTGGGCACGTATTCCGTGGGATGTTCTTGAAGTAATTTCTACACGTATTGTCAACGAAGTGCCTCATGTCAATCGTGTCGTGTATGATATTACAAGCAAGCCGCCGGCAACTATTGAGTGGGAGTAAAAAACGAACAAAAAAAATATTTAAGTAAAAAATGTTCGTTTTTAATATTGACTTTATCGGAGTCGATTGTTAGAATGTATGTGTAAAATAAATAGAGGGTACATCGTATAATCTCGAGAATATGGCTCGGGAGTCTCTACCAAGCTACCGTAAATAGCTTGACTACGATGGGTAATGTGGGGGGAGAGGAATCTGCTTGGTTCCTCTCTATGTTCGTGCATTATGCATCATAGTCAACGCTTCTGGTAGTTTGCTAGAAGCGTTTTTCTTTTTATTACAACATATGGAGGGACTAAAAGTGATCAAAAAGTATTTCCAATTTGATGAGCTTGGCACAAACTATAAGAGGGAAATTATTGCCGGTTTAACGACATTTTTATCTATGGCGTACATTTTATTTGTCAATCCTTCGATTTTATCATTAAGTGCTGTGCCTGATTTGCCAAGTGAAATGAGAATGGATCAAGGGGCGGTATTCACGGCGACGGCCATTGCAGCGGCGGTCGGATCGCTATTAATGGGATTGATTGCGCGTCATCCTATTGCGCTCGCACCGGGAATGGGATTAAATGCTTTCTTTGCTTTTACTGTTGTATTGACGATGGGGATCCCTTGGCAGACCGCGTTATCAGGCGTTTTAGTATCTGGACTTATTTTTATTGTACTTACGTTAAGTGGTATTCGTGAAAAGATTATTAACTCCATTCCCCAAGATTTAAAATATGCGGTTGGGGCAGGAATTGGACTATTTATTACGTTTATCGGATTTCAAAACGCAGGTATTATTGTTAATAACGATGCCGTTCTTGTTGGTTTAGGGGATTTGACAGATGGTAATACGCTGTTAGCTATTTTTGGTGTTATTATTACGGTTATTTTAATGGTTCGTGGTATAAATGGTGGTATTTTTATTGGAATGGTCATTACAGCTGTTATTGGGATGTTTTCGGGATTAATCGATGTACCAACGAAGGTAATCGGTTCTGTACCGAGTTTATCCCCTACATTTGGAGTAGCGTTTGAGCATTTTGGAGAAATTTTTAATATAAAAATGCTAGCGGTTGTGTTGACGTTTTTATTCGTTGATTTCTTCGATACAGCTGGAACGCTCGTTGCTGTAGCGAATCAGGCGGGGTTATTAAAGGATAATAAATTGCCGCGTGCAGGAAAAGCGCTTTTTGCTGATTCTTGTGCGACGGTTGTTGGGGCGATTTTAGGAACGTCAACAACCACATCATATATTGAATCATCGGCCGGGGTAGCGGCTGGTGGACGTACGGGCTTTGCTTCCGTTGTTACTGCGGTATTATTTTTACTTGCGCTATTTTTCTCCCCGCTGCTATCGGTTGTCACGGCGCCAGTTACAGCGCCGGCGTTAATTATCGTTGGTGCGCTGATGGTATCATCTCTTGGAAAGATCGAATGGACTCGGTTTGAAGTTGCTGTTCCTTCCTTTTTGACATTAATTGCAATGCCTTTAACATACAGTATCGCAACAGGAATTGCGATCGGATTTATTTTCTATCCAATTACAATGATTGCAAAAGGTAGAGCGAAAGAAATTCACCCAATTATGTACGGACTATTTATTGTTTTCATTCTATATTTCGCATTTTTAGTGGAATAAATATTTAGGGGCTCGGGCGTACCCGAGTCCCTATTTTTTTTTAAAAAAACAGTTGACTGTGAAATAAACTTTTGATAGTATACTTGTTGCTGATTGAAACAAGTAGCTTTTCGAAATGATAAAAAAGTGTTGACAAAGAGGATGTAAAATGTTATATTAAAAAGGTCGCTTCAAAAAGCGGCACTGATGTTCCTTGAAAACTGAACGAAGCGAAAAGCGTATGAAGCTAGAGAGATAAACTTTCTATGGAGAGTTTGATCCTGGCTCAGGACGAACGCTGGCGGCGTGCCTAATACATGCAAGTCGAGCGGACGATTCGAAAGCTTGCTTTTGAATCGTTAGCGGCGGACGGGTGAGTAACACGTGGGCAACCTGCCCTGTAGACGGGGATAACACCGAGAAATCGGTGCTAATACCGGATAACACGAAATGTCGCATGACGTTTCGTTGAAAGGCGGCGCAAGCTGCCGCTACAGGATGGGCTCGCGGCGCATTAGCTAGTTGGTGAGGTAACGGCTCACCAA